>JAGWRJ010000397.1 GCA_028869725.1 Alphaproteobacteria bacterium
GCCGCCGTGAAGATAAAGGATTGCTCGTGTTTGATCGCATCCGGGCTGGCTTAGCCTTTCGCAAGTGACACCGCCAAGCATTTCGCTTTCAAGACTGACAGGGGGCGGCGGCGGCTTCGCGCTGGCGGCCATTTCTGTCATAACATTACGTAAAGTCATGATATTTGGGGCCTTTGCGAAGCGTCGCTTGACCGAAAATCGCAGCATTTTGTCCATGAGAAACAGTTGGACGCTCACCTCTTAGCTCCTGTGTTGAACGCGCCGTATGGAACCGGGACCACCTCTTGATGCTAGCGCGTTTTGCGCCGTATCGCAGCGCCTTTTGTCGCAATAATTGCCCGATGGATTTGAGTGCGGCCGCCGCTTACCCCTTCCTGCTCTCGGGAAATGGCGCAGTCACAGCTCCGTCTGTACAGGAAGCTAACTGTATCTTGCCTGTCTGGCGTCCTCGCTCGCGTAGACCATACAGCTTGTGATCCGGCCTGGCGCAATTGGCGTATGTGACGGTTGCGGCGACGCCGAAGTGTATCCAAAGATCAGAGGTGCCCTGCAGCACCTTTGCCGATCGCCATGTGTTGGATTGGGCGTCGTGATCACAGCCCGGCGTCCGGCATGATCGGAGCATCGTGCGCGAACGCATGTATCGACCGTGGATCCAGGTCTCCTGCCAAATGAGCAGGGCTGCAGGAAAGCTCGAGGTACGTGTCGAGCCATCCTCGACCCTATCTCATTTTCGCGCTGTCCGGAGGTCCAGTCGGAATGCAAGCCGGCAACAACGCCGAAGCGTCTCGGTGCAAAGATCAGGATCGGCACGGGGGGCAGGATGTACCATCGGTTCGATGCTGGGTCTGGTGTCGGACCGAACCTATTCAACAGACTGGGGTACAGCGCCCGCCATCCGAGCAGCCAGCTCGACAGCCGCACGATGACCCTGATCAATTGCTACATCGGTGTAGGCTGCGCCACCTGAATCTGAATTCGCGATGGTAATCCGCCCGAAGGGTTGGCGTCCGATGACGCAGGGACGCTCGGATGCAGGACGGTCAAGCGGTTCAAATAGTTGATTATACTCGTATGCATACCCATGCGGCCACCTGTTGACCGTAATGGCCTCGATGTCTCGCGCACTGTTAAAACCGCCGGGAGAGAGGATTCGCTCGAGGAGATCGCGAATGTGTTCCTCAAAGACCGGGAACGGTGTCGTGTAAAGCTCCCAGCGACCCGCTCTGTATTGATCCTTGTTGGAAAGTCCAGGCTTGCATGGTGTTCTCTGCAGGTGAAGAACACAGGCATCGTCGGGAGATGCAGGAAATTTGTATGCTCCAATCGAAACCGGGTAATCGAGTGTAATCATCGAAAAATAGGCCCCGGGGAGATACATTTCATGCACACCCAGTTTGTGAAAAGCTCTCCAGTTGCGCAGTTGAACATTGGTATAAACCAGGGGTTCCTTGACACTATACGATAACGCGGCCTTTTGCTGTTCCGGCATTTCGGGACAGAGATAAGGTACCATACAATTGTAGCATGCCATGATGCAGCCGGAGGCGCGCACTTTATAAGTACGTCCGCTGTATACGTAAAATACATCGACCTCCTTCGCATTTGAGGGGGCTCCGACGTGGCGAGCGGCGACGGCGGTGCAGTTTAGCCGGATCCGTGTGGAATTGGTCGAACGATCCAGCGCCGGATAATCAGCCTTCGCCATGACCACATCTTCCATACTGTGGCCAGGCATTGCATCCGGGATGAGCGCCCTTACAAGTAGACGCGCTACGGATGCATTACCATCCGGAAAGTGAAAAATGTAAGGTTCTTCTGTGTCTTCCTCATGCTCTTCCTCAGTCACTTTCATGCCAAGAAATCCGGGATACCTCATGTTGCGGCAGTCTTCTGCGGAGACAGCATCAATGCCAACGCAGAAAAGATCGTGAGTGAGCTGCTGAAGAACTTTGACGACGTCGGGATGAACTCGAGCGTATTTAAGCAAATAGTTTCTGTAACTGGTCTTGATCAGCGTGTCTCGGCGACGTGTCGGAGGCACTTCCGGCATATAATCGACGCTTCGATAGCATAGTCGGTGGAGATCAGCGCGCGCTTGAGGAGAAATCGGCATCTGTGCGATGCACTCAGGGGACGAAAATGGCGTGAAATTATCGAGCATGCTTCCGGTAGTCGAGGTTGGAAGGCTTCCTTTGATGAGACGATCAACCCCAAAGGTTTTGCGGTCGAAGAAGATGCCGGGAAGCGTATTGAAGCGTTCATAGTAGGAACGGTCGTAGTATTCATAGAAACGCTTGGGATAAATCCCTATGTCTTTGAGCAGGGCCTTCGCAACCGGGCTGTAGCGCGATGGCGCTTCAATGGACTGAGTGCCGCCATAACCGAGAAGGAGCCTTCTTCCAGTTTCAAATTCGTTGCGTTTGGCGTGGCCACCAAAGTCGTCATGGTTATCAAGAATTAGAATTCTGGCTCGTGGATTACTTTTGCGAAAGAAGTATGCTGCTGCGAGCCCGCTTATGCCTCCGCCTACGACAACCAGGTCGTAATGCTCACCGGTATCCGAAACGTCGCGGAAGTCTCGCCAGTGTTTCTCATCGCGTACTTCATGGGCAGTTTCAAACGATCCGGGATGGCTTCCGCGCATGCCTTCCAGGGCAGGGGGATAGTATTGTGCATCCTCCTGCGTAATGCCTCGCGCGAGCAGGGGATCATATGGAGATGGATCAGGGCCGGAGTCGGCCGCGTGCGCACCGTGAACGGGGCAGAAAGACGCGCCGACTGCAATCGCGACGCCATTCAGGAAGTCGCGGCGGTCAATCACGAAACGATCGGAAAGCGGGACTTTGGAGGTGTCATCGTTGGGCATACCGCTCCTCGCTCTTCGCTGGGTGTTCCGGACTCTCCGGCGTCTTACCGCTGCCCATTATTTAGTGTGATCACAGGTGGTCAAGTTAAAGTTATGCCGGATTTCGCTCATCTGCCACTTGTTGCGGGAAATTACTCAGGTACGTGGTGTCCTTTAATGAGAGGCCTGCGCACTGCCAAACGGCGTCCCCGAAGCCGGTAGCCAGGCCAGCCCGGGCTCAGGGACGGCGTTACGGCGCGTTCGCGTGTGATCAGACCATCTGGCATCAGCGGGCGACGAGGTGCGGAAAAGGCCTGGCACCATCCACGGACGCGGACCTTAAGTCCGCAGTCGGCGTCTCACGCACAGTATTGTCGAGCTAAACCGTACGATCGGAAACCTGCGGGGAGCGAGAC
>JAGWRJ010000398.1 GCA_028869725.1 Alphaproteobacteria bacterium
AGCTCCAAAACGGTCAGATCATGGTACAGGGCCCGTTTTTTGACCATGCGGACTCACTACTTGCTGTGACTGGTGGCACGGGTCGATACGAAAATGTGCGCGGCCAAATGAGGCTTCATGCGCGCGATGCGAAGGGTACTGAGTACAGCTTTATCTACAATCTGACGCACTCCAGAAAATGACTGCAGTTGATGGACGCTAAGGAGGCTCGACCATATGTCTCACAATGAGCCATTTCATGTGGTACGGCTCGACGCAGTGGAGCGTCTGATTGGCCTTCATGCGACGCTTGACAAGGACAACCTGACGAGCCGTTGCAGTAAGGCGGAGCATTCAGATACTACAGCCCTAGCCGCCGCCAGAAGTGGCGACGGTTGATCCGCAATCCGATTACAATTTGGAGTCATCAGGACTCAAACAGACACTTCGTCAAGCTGAGGGCATGCAGATGACAGACAAGGAAAGTAAGCAGGCGGACGACCATGAACTCGGCATGGACCGGAAGATCGACCGCCGCGATTTTCTGAATGGCCTTGCGGTAAGCGCCCTCGCGCTGACGACCGCTCCAGCCTTTGGCGCGGACGGAGCACCTCAGGACCTTCCCACTTACTATCCTCCCGTCCTGAATGGCATGCGTGGAGATAACCCAGGCTCATTCGAGGTTGCCCACGCCCTGAGGGACGGCCGCTTCTGGGCCACTGCCAAGCACTTTGAAGATCTGAATCACGTTTATGATCTTGTTATCTCCGGCGCTGGCATAAGCGGCCTATCTGCTGCCTACTTCTACCGGCAAGCTGTACCTGACGCACGCATACTTATCCTCGACAATCACGATGACTTTGGTGGGCATGCCAGGCGTAATGAATTTCATTTGCGCCATCATCTAGAGCTGCTGAACGGCGGCACGATGCTGATCGACAGCCCTCGTCCCTATAGCAGGGTCGCCAGCACTCTGCTTGACGAGCTGGGTATAAAGCCAACCGCGTTAGCCAAGGCATGTGATCGTCCTGGGATCTACCGCGAGCTCAAATTAGGCGGCTCGACATTCTTTGACGCCGAGACATTTGGTCAAGACAAGCTTGTTCCGGGTCAGGGCATGTCCTGGGCGAATGGTGGCAAGCACGTGTCCTGGTCAGATTTTCTGCAGCAGGCTCCCCTATCCGATGTCGTCAAGCAGGATATTTTACGCATAGAAACCGGCACCGAAGACTACATGCCTGGACTGACGTCCGATGAGAAGAAGGACCGTCTGTCTCGTATCAGCTACCGCGATTTTCTTCTCGACATTGTCAAGGCCAATCCTGGTGTCATTCCTTTCTACCAGGCCCGGACTCACGGCGAATGGGGCGTCGGGATCGATGCTGAACCTGCACTTGATTGCTGGGCCATGGGACTTCCCGGCTTTCAGGGACTACACTTGAAGCCAGGGGCTATTCATCGCATGGGCAATACTGCCGCTGGCTATGAGGCAACGGGCGGCTCGGCGAAATTCCATTTCCCCGACGGTAACGCCTCGATTGCGCGTCTACTCGTGCGCGCTCTCATCCCCGCAGCCATGCCAGGGCACACTGTTGAAGATGTAGTGACCGCGAAGGCAGTCTATGACGAGCTCGATCGTGCAACTCAGGCAGTACGGATCCGCTTGAGCAGCACCGTTGTCGGCGCGCGCAATATTGGTCATCCCGACTCTTCCCAGGGCGTGGAAATTGCCTATTCGCGAATGGGCGAAGTCTATCGCGTCCGAGCCAAAAGCTGCATTCTCGCAAGCTGGAACATGATGATCCCCTATATCTGCCCAGAACTTCCTGAGAAGCAGAAGGAGGCGCTGCATCAACTAGTCAAGGTCCCCCTTGTTTACGTCAGCGTAGGCCTTCGCAACTGGCACGCGTTCGACCGGCTTGGGATATCAGGAATATATTCGCCCGGCTCCTACTACTCATCTACCTTTCTTAACATGCCGGTCGATATCGGCTCCTACAAGAGCGTCCGCTCCCCGGATGAGCCTATTCTCATTCAAATGGTAAGAACGCCTTGTAAACCCGGATTGCCTGAGCGCGATCAGCACCGCGCTGGTCGATACGAGCTTCTGGCAACCAGCCTCGAGACCTTTGAGCGCAACGTCCGTAACCAGCTCGGGCGAATGCTGAAGGACGGTGGCTTTAATCCGGCCGAGGACATCATGGCCATTACAGTGAACCGCTGGGCACACGGGTACGCATACGAGTACAACCCCCTCTTCGATAACTTCAACACGCCGTATGACCAGCTTCCGAATGTCGTAGGTCGAAAGCGCTTTGGTCGGATCACCATTGCCAACTCCGATTCTGGAGCCGCGGCCTACACCGATTCTGCCATCGACCAGGCACATCGCGCCGTGCAGGAGCTTGTCACTCTTGAGCGGCTCTGAAGGGAAGTTAATTCGAATCGCAGCGTCGGAGTCTCGCTCCCCGCAGGTTTCCGATCGTACGGTTTAGCTCGACAATACTGTGCGTGAGACGCCGACTGCAGACTTAAGGTTCGCGTCCGTGGCGGGTGCCAGGCCTTTTCCGCACTTCGTCGCCCGCTGATGCCGGGTGGTCTGGTGATCATACGCGAACGCGCCGTAACGCCGTCCCTGAGCCCGGGCCGGCCTGGTTACCGGTTTCGGGGACGCCGTTTGGCAGCGCGCAGGCCTCTCATTAAAGGACACCACGTACCTGAGTAATTTCCCGCAACAAGTGGCAGATGAGCGAAATCCGGCATAACTTTAACTTGACC
>JAGWRJ010000399.1 GCA_028869725.1 Alphaproteobacteria bacterium
GCGACGAGGCCAGGACCCCGACCAGATGCTGGGGTAGAAAGATAACCCTGAAAGCGTCCGTCTTTGCCTTCAAGCGTGATGTCCGTTCCGCGCATGCCGTCTCTCCCCGGGATCTGAAGCGCGCAGGCTAACCCGAGCCGGCGCGTCGGCAAAGCCTTGAATTGACGGTACCCGAACCTGAATCAGTTCGGTTTTTGGCCCGCTGCTGCCGCCTGCGCACGTGCGCGCATCGCCATCGCAAGTTGGGCTGGCAGGAGCAGTTGTTGCGCAAGTTGTGCCGGATCGGTGACGGGCGCTGAACACGTGGTGTTCTGGCAGACATAGGCAGTGGGCTCGCCGTCCAGCATGGTTTTCCCATAAGCCACATGACCTTGCGGCAGCTTCTGTGCCGGAGGGACTACCAGCAGAACATGCGGTGGCAAGCTGCGGGAGCGTACCACTTCCACAAGAGCACGGGTTTTCGCGTTGGCGCTGGGGCCGACAATGACGATCTGCAGCGACAGAAGGGCAGCTTCAAACCCGCTGAGATAGGTCGGCATCGACAGGGAGGCGCGCCCGAGTTCTCCGGCAAAGGCCGTCAAGATCGCATTGAGGCGATCACGATAGGCGGTATCGGCGGTGATCAGAAAAAGCCGTGTGAGCTCGCCGATCATGACGCCATTGGCGCTTGGCGTGACCTGGTCGAAGATCATCCGTGGACGGATAAAGAGGGGCGCGTCGTCGCTTGCCGTGGTGCAGTAGCCGCCATGCACCGGGTCCCAGAACCTTGCATCGAGGACCCGGGTCCAGGCTTTGGCGCGTTCGAGATAGCGGGCGTCCTGGGTAGCATCGAAGAGTTGGAGCGCGGCGCGTATCATATGTGCGTAATCGTCAGCGAAACCTTCCTTGCTGCGACTGTTGCCACTCAGGCTGTGCGAAAGATGATCGCCGTCGGAGAGGGCGCTGCTGATGAAATCAAAGGTGCTTTGGGCGGTCGCCAGCCATTCGGACTGTTTGAACACGGCACCGGCGCGAGCAAGGGCAGCGATGGCCATGCCGTTCCAGTCAGTCAGGATCTGATCGTCACGCTGTGGCGGCTTGCGTTTGGAGCGGGCCTCCAGCAGGAGGGCACGCTGGCGGGCAAAGAGGGTTTCGTCGGCGTCGCCCAAAGGATAGCCGGGAACGCGGCCGAGGCGATGCAGGACGTTCTTGCCATTGAAGTTGCCGTCGTGGGTGACGTTATAGACTTCCTTGAAGCGCTGGGAGAACGTGCCTTTAAGGGCCGCATCTATTTCTGCTTCGCTCCAGACATAATATTTGCCTTCTTCACCCTCGCTGTCAGCATCGAAGCACGCTGCAAAGGCATCACCCACGCGCATGTCGCGGAGCAGAAAGCGAACGGTTTCGTGGATGCGATCGATAAAAAGCGGCCACTGATTGAACTGCGCGACACGAACAAGCTGGTCGATCATCAGGGCCTGATCGTAGAGCATTTTCTCGAAATGCGGCACGGTCCAGCGTTCGTCGGCTGAATAGCGTGCGAAACCACCACCGACATGGTCCCATACGCCACCCATGCAGATGTTGTGTAAGGAGGTGAGGACGACCTGGCTGAACTGGTCAAGACCGGTGCGCAGATAGGAATTCCACATCACGTCGAGCAGGTGAGGTGCAGGGAATTTCTGGGCGCCGGTGATGCCGCCGTAGAAAATGTCGAAGGCCTGGCCGATCTTGACGGCAGCGGCGTCGAGAATGCCGTTATTGAGAGGCCCGCGGCGCTCACTGGCCCACAGGACGGAGAGTCCTTCCCGTACGCGGGCGGCATTGCCGAGCAGATCCTGCTGTTGTTCACGCCAGCTGCGCGCGACGTCGCTCAGCACCCGCGTGAACGAAGGCGTGCCGTAGCGCTCCTCCTTCGGCAGGTAGCTGGCGGCAAAAAAGGGCTCGGCCGTCGCAGTCAGAAACATCGTCAGAGGCCAGCCGCCGCTGTGGCCCAGCATGTTGGCCGAAGCCTGATAGAGCTGGTCCACATCAGGACGCTGTTCGCGATCGACCTTAATGGGGATGAACTCGGTATTGATGAGCTCTGCGGTCTGGGGATCCTCGAAGCTCTCCTCGTTCATGACATGGCACCAGTGACAGGCGGTATAGCCGATTGACAACAGGATCGGCTTGCCCTGTGTGCGGGCCTCTTCGAGCGCGGCCTCGCCCCAAAGACGCCAGTTTACGGGGTTGTCCTTATGGGCAAGAAGGTAGGGGCTGGTCGCTTGGGCGAGCTGGTTGCTCATGAATGAATCCTGCGCTGACGAAACGAGATGCGTGCTTTCCTAGCGTGGTATTGTCGGGCGGGACAAGCGCCCGATGAGGAAGGTGAGCGGTGAAGGTGAACATCGAGATTGATATGACCCCGGAGGAGGCGCGGCGCGTTATGGGCCTGCCCGATTTGGCGCCGTTGCAGGCCTCGGTGCTTGCGGAGGTGGAAAAGCGCATGCATGCGGCACTCGACGCGGCCGACCCGGAAGCCATGATGAAGGCATGGATGACGCCTGGTATTCAGGGTTGGGAGGCGTTTAACCGGCTGTTTCGGGAGGCCGCGCGCCGCAGCGCCGATCCGGCGCCTGGAACTGACACGGCGCGAGCACGATAGGCGGATGGCGGCTACGATTTTTGCCCTTTCCAGCGCGCCGGGGCGTGCAGGCATCGCCGTCATACGTGTCTCTGGAGACGCGGCCCGCGAGGCGTTCGAAACATTGACGGGGCGGGCGTTGCCTGAGCCGCGGCAGGTGGTGCTGGTACATCTGCGGGACCAGGCTGGTCATTCTATTGATCGGGCGCTCGGCCTGTGGTTTCGCGCGCCGTCGAGCTTTACGGGTGAAGATGTCTGCGAGTTTCACACGCATGGCGGGCACGCTGTGACGGAGGCCGTTCTGGGCGCACTTGGCCGGATCAGTGGGTTACGCCTGGCAGATCCGGGCGAATTTACCCGCCGCGCGGTGGAACATGGAAAGCTCGATCTGACGGCGGCCGAAGCTGTTGCGGATCTTATCGAGGCGGAGACGGAGCAGCAGCGGCTCCTGGCGCTGCGTCAGCAGGAAGGCGCGCTCGCTGAACTCTATGGCCGCTGGCGGGAGCAACTGACCCGCGTGCTGGCCTGGGTGGAGGCCGCCATTGACTTTGGCGAAGATGAGGTACCAGAAACTATATGGACGTCTGCACGCCATGATACGGAAAGGTTGTCATACGAGATGCGGCAGCATCTGGATGACAGCCACCGTGGTGAGCTGATCCGAGACGGCCTGACGGTCGCCGTGGTGGGACCGCCAAATGCCGGAAAAAGCAGTCTCGTCAATGTGTTATCCAAACGTGAGGTGGCGATCGTCGCGCCAACCGCAGGGACTACTCGTGATCTGATTGAAGTTCGCCTCAATCTGTCTGGGTATGCGGTCACGCTTGTGGACACAGCCGGCCTGCGTGAGGCGGCCGAGGAGGTCGAGGCGGAAGGGATCCGCCGCTCTTTGATACGGGCGCAAAATGCGGATCTGAGGATTCTGGTCCTAGATGCGGCAGACTCCGGCGCGGCGATGAAATTGCCTGATGAGGTGAGGAGGGGTGCGGACATAGTGGTGTGGAACAAGGCTGACCTGTGTTCCGCGCCTGGACCCGCAGCGTTGGGGATTTCGGCGCGGACTGGCGCCGGCATTTCCGATCTAGTGGAGATTTTGGCGCGCTGCGTGCGCGAACGCCTTCAACTTTCGCGTGAGGCACCCGTCCTCACCCGCGCCCGCCATCGTGCATCGGTGGAGGATGCGGTACGGGCGCTTGAGCGTGCTCTTGTCGCACCGGCCGGAGCCCCCGAATTGATGGCAGAGGACCTCAGGCTGGCGAGCCGGGCCCTCGGCCGCATCACCGGTGCAGTGGATGTCGAGCAGCTGCTGGATGTGATTTTTCGGGATTTCTGCATCGGCAAGTAGCGATGTTTCACGTGAAACAGTGCCCGGATGGCGTTTCACGTGAAACATCTTGCCGGCGAGAGCACCGCCGCCTATGTGTGCCGGCCATGAACAGCTTCGATGTCATCGTGATTGGCGGAGGCCATGCGGGCTGCGAGGCCGCGGCGGCGGCGGCGCGTGTTGGCGCCCGCACATTGCTGTTGACCCACTGCCTTGAGACGATCGGCGAGATGTCCTGCAATCCCGCGATCGGAGGCCTCGGCAAGGGACATCTGGTGCGGGAGATCGATGCCCTGGACGGACTGATGGGGCGCGTCGCAGACGCTGCGGGAATCCAGTTTCGGATGCTCAACAGACGAAAGGGGCCGGCAGTTCGCGGCCCGCGCGCCCAGGCCGATCGCAGGCTTTATCGGGCTGCGATGCAGACAGCGCTGGCACATGTAGCAGGGCTTGAGATGCGCGCCGCGGCGGTTGAGGACCTCGTCGTGGAGGACGGACATGTCCGAGGTGTCGTGACTCAGGCGGGAGAGGCAATACGGGCCAATTCGGTGGTGCTGACGACCGGCACCTTTTTAAACGGGTTGATCCACATCGGCGAGAGCCGGTTCGCTGCCGGGCGGGCGAAGGGACCTCATGGCGCGATAGGCGCGGACGGTGTGGAAAGACCCTCCATCGGTTTGGCACGCCGTCTCTACGGCCTCGGTCTAGCCATGGGGCGGTTAAAGACCGGAACACCGCCGAGGCTCGACCGCCGCAGTATTGACTGGGCGGCTCTTGAAGTTCAGCCGGGGGACGATCCGCCCGTGCCGTTCTCATTCCTGACAGCACAGATCACCACTCCTCAAGTGGTCTGTCATCTGACGCGTACGACAGCACGGACGCACGCGCTCATCCGCGCCAATCTGAACCGTGCGCCGGTATATTCTGGGCAGATCGAGGGGAAGGGCCCGCGCTATTGTCCGTCGATCGAAGACAAGGTGGTGCGGTTTGGCGAGCGGGAGAGCCATCAGATCTTCCTGGAACCGGAGGGCCTCGACGACGACACCATCTATCCCAACGGGATTTCGACGTCGCTTCCGGAGGAAATCCAGCGCGACATCCTCAAAACCATTCCAGGGCTTGAAGGGGCGCGAATGCTGCGTCCGGGCTATGCGATTGAATACGACTACGTCGACCCCCGCGAGCTCACGCCGTGGCTGGAAGTCAAGCGGGTCAAAGGGCTGTTTCTGGCAGGCCAGATCAATGGCACAACCGGCTATGAGGAGGCGGCAGCCCAAGGGCTGATGGCCGGCATCAACGCCGCGCGTCTCGGCGCGAGGGGCGGGGCCTTCGTTCTTGATCGGGCTCAGGCCTATATTGCGGTGATGCTCGATGATCTGGTGACCAAGGGGGTAAGTGAACCCTATCGTATGTTCACAAGTCGGGCCGAGTATCGGCTCAGTCTGCGTGCCGACAACGCCGATCAGCGATTGACACCCCTGGGCCTCCAGGAAGGAATTGTGGGTACCGTTCGTGGACAGCACTTCGCCGCGCGAGCCGCAAGGATGGCCCAGGCGCGCCAGCAGATGCAGCAGCTGAGCCTGACACCCACCGAAGCGCGCAGATATGGCATCGCCCTTCGTCTTGATGGCGTGCGTCGTACCGCGTTCCAGCTTCTTGCGATGCCCGAGATCGGCTTTGCGCAGCTTTGCGCTGTCTGGCCCGATCTGGACGGCATCGGACCGGATATAGCGGAGCAGCTGCAGATCGACGCGGCCTATGCGGGTTACCTCGACCGCCAGGAAGCCGATATACTGGCGTTCCGGCGGGATGAGGGGCTGGCACTGCCGTCGGATATAGACTACCGCGCAGTCTTTGGCCTTTCGACCGAGGCAGTTCAGAAGCTCGAAACGATACGGCCCGCAACCTTGGGCCAGGCGGCACGAATCGATGGGGTGACGCCCGCGGCGATTACCCTGGTTCTCGCCCACATCCGGCATCGGGCCGCCCCGGTCACGAGGGTAGGGTGACCTCCTTCGGCCCCGAGGAATTTGCGGCGGTGAGCCATGTTTCACGTGAAACATTGGCGCGCCTGAAGCGCTATGCGCAATTGCTGAGCGAATGGAACCGCCGTCACAATCTTGTTTCCGCTGGCAGTCTTGAGGAGATATGGCACAGGCATATGTGGGACAGCGCTCAGTTGCTGCCCCTTATTCCTCATACTGCCAGAAGCCTTGTAGATCTGGGCAGTGGAGCCGGCTTTCCTGGACTGGTGCTGGCCTGCCTCCTTCGCGAGAGGGCTGGTTTTCGGACAGTCCTTTATGAAAGTGTTGCCAAGAAGTGCCGCTTTCTGGACGCGGCAGCCGAGGCCATGGAGTTAGATGTCGAAATTCGTTCGGCCCGGATCGAATGTGCAAAGCCTGAGCCCTTTGACGTCGTCACGGCCCGGGCCTGCGCGCCCTTAAGCAGGCTCCTGGCCTATGCACAGCCCTTTCAGGGACCGGGCACCATCAATCTCTTTCTCAAGGGTCAAACGGCAGAAGCCGAATTGACCGCTGCGGCCGAATGCTGGACTATGCGGGTTGAGCGCCGATCAAGCCAGACTGCGCCGTCCGCTACGATTTTCATGATCCGGGAGATCCGCCATGCCGGTACCGAAA
>JAGWRJ010000400.1 GCA_028869725.1 Alphaproteobacteria bacterium
ATCCGATTGCGTCAACCGATTACGCCTTGCGCTACCTGCTGACATGCGAAGCTCTCGAATCGGTCCCTGATGGCCCTTGCTCTCACGGCCTTCGAGCACCTCTTAAAGAAGCATAGCCTCTCTGGCGCCCTTCGGCCCGATACTACCGTGCCTGTCGCCCCGGCTAACTTCCAGTTTAACCTGAGCAGACCCTCTGTCTGGTGGCTTGGGCCGAGGATCACGTCGAACAGATCAGGCTCGACCATAGCTTTCCTGACCACCCGTCAGATTGAACAGTGGCAGAACGGCACGTCCGATAGTCCCCTGGAGGGCGAAGATAATCTTCCCGTCGCCACATCCAAATGGGCGACGAGCGGGCTCTAAAGGGACGAAACCCCCGGGAGCGCCTTTGCGCCCGGCCGAAGCGTGGAACCCCCGATGTCCGATACCCTAATCGTTTTTGGCAGCTTCACCCTGATGGTGTGCGTGCCGCTGGCTCTGGCCCTGTACTTCCGCGCCCGCAACCGGCGTACCGTGCTTGACGCCATCAGGCTGATCACTGAGCGCGGCGAGCCCGTGGCCCCCGAGTTGATCGCGGCTTTGGTGCAGGACAAGGCCTCGCCTTACGCCGATTTGCGCCGTGGCGTCGTCTTCCTCTCCATCGCTGTAGCGACGGGAGTGTTTGCCGTGGTGTTGGGGGAAGGCGACTCCGTCCGCCCGCTCCTGGGGATCGCGGCGTTTCCCGGCCTGATCGGGCTGGCCTATATTGGACTGCATTTCTTCGCGTCGGGCGCGCGCGCGACGAGGTCTTAAGCGGGAAATTCTGGTGCGGCAGAATCTGGCCGGCGTGATCGACTCTGAACTGGTGCTGCGCGTGCAGGCAGCTGGTGATCACGCGGCCTATGGGGAGCTGGTGCGCCGCCATCAAGGTGCGCTACGTGCCTTCCTGTGGCGGCTGGCCGGTAACGCGGCCGTCGCCGACGATCTGGCGCAGGACGCGCTAATCAAGGGGTATGACGGAATCGCCTCCTTCCGTGGACAGGCAACCTTTCGCAGTTGGTTGTTCGCCATCGCCTATCGCGGGTTCCTGCGGGGGCGGCGTAAGGCGGTGCGCTATGCCCGGGCTCTGAACGCCTCGGCGGATGCTGCGGCCCCGCCGCCTGGGGTCGATCCCGACACGGCGCTCGATCTGCAGCGCCTTTTGCTGACGCTGCGCGTAGAAGAACGAGCGGCGCTGCTGCTCTGCGATGCCTGCGGTCTGTCGCACAGCGAGGCCGCGGCAGCGATGGCGTTGCCGCTTGGCACCCTCAAGACCTATGTTCAACGGGCAAGGGGCAAGATGCGCGTGGCACTGGAAACACCTGAGGATATCCCATGTCGGATCGCCTGAGCGAATGGCTGCACAACGATCACGCCGCATTAAGTGCGGCGCTGGAACGAACACCGCTGACCGATACAGTGCTAGCGCGACTGGCCCGACGCCAGAGGCGAGAACAAATCGTCCTGGGCGTTGCGGTACTGGCGGGCATGGGGCTGGCAGCATGGCAGTTGCCGGCGCTGAAGTTCCTTCATCTGCCTAGCTTCGGATTTGCCGTGCCCGATGCCTCACTGCTGGCGGGTACGCTGCTGATCGGCGCCACGGTGGCGGTGTTTGGCTGGAGCCTGGGCGAACGTTAAGCGTTTTGCGTGTCACACGTCGACATCCTCGGCGGCGAACCGTACCTTCTCCTGGATGAGCTGAACGTGCTCTGGCTTCTTGCCCGTGGGCAACTCCATCAGCGCTGCGGCTTCATTGCGCTCGTGGAGCGCCTTGCTGACGTGTCTGAGCCCCTACAAGCGCGACCTTCACATCGAACCGGATTGGCTGCTGCTCCGTGGGATTGAAGGCGCCTAATTACAGCCCGCTCGAGCTACGTTGTCCGCCTGCGCAGTTGCAGTCGCAAAACTCGTGAAAGCGGTTCCTCAGAGTCCCTCGACTCAAGCTATCTAGTTCTCTGCAAACCTAATCGCGACGTCTGGGGCGAAGCGCACGGACCAGCGCGTGTCACCACCGGGCTATTCGCTACCGATTTCTCCCAGCAAGGCGTGAGCTGCACCCA
>JAGWRJ010000401.1 GCA_028869725.1 Alphaproteobacteria bacterium
CCAACCTGCATAGATAATCACTCATGAGCCCAATCACGCAGACCGATGGACATGACGCGCTAGGGCTGATCACGCAACCGGTTCCAGGCCTCTGAACAGAGGGCGACAATCTGGTCGTATGACTCGAAGATCCGGTTGGATAACCAGTTGTCCCGCATGAACTGCCAGATGTTTTCCACCGGGTTCAGTTCTGGCGCCTTGGCCGGCAGCGGCAGGATTGTAATGTTGTCTGGAAGGTTCAGCTTCGCCGTGGTGTGCCATCCGGCCTGATCGAGCAGAAGAACTGCATGAGCACCAGGTTCGACAGCGGCGCTGATTTCCGCCAGATGAGCATTCATTCGCCGCAGTGTTGCACCAGGGCAGGATGAGACCTATGGCTTCGCCCCGTTGCGGGCAGATTGCACCGAAGATATAGGCTGATTTGGTGCGCTGATCGCGTGGAGCGATGGGGCGTGTGCCGCGCAGAGCCCAGCGCCGGGTAATCTTGTTCTTCTGGCCCACACGAGCTTCATCTTGGAACCAGATTTCTATGTTTGCGTCCTTCCCGATGCGCGCGCGGATCGCCTCCAGCTCGGCAGAGAATTTTTTTTAAAATCTTCCACGGCGTGCTCATTCTGAGCGTGGTGACGGGGACGAGCCGAAAGCTTGCGATAGCCCATAGCCTTGAGTTCGCGGCCCACCGTGGTCTCGTCGAGCGAGATGCCGAATTCGCCGTATATCCATTGCACCAGATCGATCAGTCCTTCTGGCCCCTGCGCGTTGAACCGTAAGACCCAGTCCCGAACACTCTGCAGCGTTACCCCTCCTATCCGGGCCGCCACCGAGCGGGAGCCGCCATCGTACACTTCCGCCAGGGCCAGAAGGCGCCGGGCCTGAGCGCTGTCCTTTGTACGCCGGGCAAGCTGGCGTAGAGCCAACCCATTGAAATCAGACCGAAGATCTCGCGCTTTTGCCATGGCAAACCCTCCGTTTGCCATCATGAATCACAACTCACGCAGGTTGGTATTATTTATTTGACGGGAAGCGCGGAAAAAGCCCGAACGAGAGCGGCAAGCCTTTGTTCTTTACGGGAAACACTGGGAGGGACGACGCGAATCGAACGCCCGACCCTAAACTTGCCAGGTTAGGCCGCGCCCTACGTCAGCCGATATCGAATAAGCGTAACGCGGCCGGTTTTGCAAAATATTTTTTGACGGTATGGAGGAGATTTTTCTAATAGTTTCAAGGGCTGTGGACCCTCCCGCCCCAGCCAACTCTATCCGCACGCCCTCTGGCGTACTCCAAGGCGGCCGGAAATCTCTTACAAGCTATGGCGTTGCGAAGGAGGCACCCTGCCCTACGCAACACCCATGACGGTATTTCTGACGGTATCGGGGCCAGGTTCACGAACAGGATACCGTCAATGCCTCTCACCGCATTGTGCTTGGAAATCGTCACCATTGACAGGCTCACGGCGCTTGGCAGGACCGTTGAAATTCGCGTACGCCCGTTCAATGCGCGCGTTAAAGAGGGTCATATTATAGCAGTACTCTAAAAATGGACTCCAGAGCTTCGAAGCTCATCGCCGCTGGGAACGGCGACAAAACCAACAGTGTTGCACTGCCGGGAAGCCGCCTCGAAGCGCTCAAAGGAGATCGTGCGGGTCAATACTCCATTCGCAGTAAGGAGCGCCGATGTCAGGCAGACAATGCCACGGGCATCATTGCGGTCGGTTTTGTTTCGCATAGTCGACAGTGACACCCGCATATGCTGGGCTTTCACCACGATCATCGGAAATCTCTTCAGCTGCAACTCCCGATACAGCCAAAGATCCAATGATGCCTCGTCTCCGACCCGCCAGAGACGATCCGCGAAGCCCTCGATTGTGCAGGGGATCGCCTCCGGCTCTGTCGCCACCTTCGTCTCCCGGACGCTTTGACCGTCCTGTTCGATCACGCAAACACTGGTTTCGTTCAGCCCTACATCCAATCCGACATACAGGTTCATGGCCATCTCTTTGTGTCACAATGACATTCCATCGTTGCACCAGGCACCAACTACCTGCCACCATCCCAGCAGGTCATCCTTGCCCGATTAGAAGAGCCTGCTTGCTTGCTAACCCTGTGCCCGTCCCAGCCCACGCTCACGCTTCTCCGACGCTCTGTCGGTCACGCTCCGTTCCAGCGGCAGCAGCCCGGTGCATCCCTATTCAGAGCGCGCCGCTGTGCGCCGCCGACAGCACGCCCGTCACCATGCCGGAGGCAAAATCTGTGCGCCAAGACAGCGGCAACATCATCGTCCGGGAGGCGATTACAGGAGCAAAATCGCGCGGTTGACACATCAATTCAGCGCCGGATTCGACCATACGAGACGCCCAAACCATGCGCATCAGCATCAAACTCAACGCTGATATCTGCCTCTGTCAGTGGCCTCTTGTACTCGCCCAAATGACAAAACCGCACGCAACCAAAGCGATAATACCCACAGCCCTAACAGCGATGAGATATCCACCCGAGAG
>JAGWRJ010000402.1 GCA_028869725.1 Alphaproteobacteria bacterium
GGGATTCGGCTTGCACTCGTCAGCAGTCGGCCTCCTGCCGGGCTCGATGGGCTGCGAATCCCCCTCGCGCTCGACACGCCCTCGGCCGGTTTCAACGGCGGGTTGATACAGGATCCAGATGGGCGGGTGATCGTTGAGCATACGATCTCGGGAGACGCCAGCCGATCGGCGGTCTCTCGTCTTGAGGAGGCGGGTCTCGATGTCTGGGTTTTTGCTGGCGGTGAATGGCTACTGAAGAATGAGCAGGGCACCTATATCGCGCGCGAACAGTTGTCTATCTGCATGAATTGGCGGGTGGTGCCGGATTTCTCACCCTATCTGACGCGGGTGCATAAGATCATGGGCTCGTCAGCGGATTACGCCCGCTGCGCGGCAATGGCCGAAACGATGACGGCGGCGCTTGGTGATACCGCCACAGTCCTCCGTTCGCAGGATTACTATGTTGATATCACACATCCGCATGCAAATAAGGGGGCGGCCGCGCTCACCATCGCCCGACTGCTGGGTGTGGACGCGACGAATATGGCCGCGATAGGCGACATGCCAAACGATCTACCGATGTTGCGCGCCTGCGGCTTCGGGATTGCCATGGGCAATAGCGCTGCGGAAGTAAAGGCCGCAGCGCAGCTTATCGTGGCCGATAACGATCATGATGGCTGGTCCGACGCTGCCGAACGGCTACTCTCCCTTGGCGCACAAACCGATCTGTAGGCTCCGAGCGCTGTGACATCTCCGGCAAGGGTGAGAGTTTGGACTTCGTGGTCGCCCCATGGGCGTCTCTCCGCGCTGCCGATGCAGGCGCTGTTTGGACTTGCTCTGGAAAAGCGGAGAGCTCCCGATGCGTCAAGAGGAGTTGTCTGGGCATGTAGAAGAAGGGGTTCGCAAAGGAATTTCAGGCAGAGGCCGCGCGCCTGTTGGGCACGAGTGGGCGAACGAAGCGGCAGATTGGGGAAGACTTTGGGGTTAGCCCGTGGACCTAGACGCGGTGGCTGTCGCTGAGGCGGAACTGGGAGATCGCCGAGCCTAACGACAGTCAGAGGGGGAGGACGCGACAACTGAGCTGAAACGGCCGCGGCGAGAGAATGAGAGTTTTCAGCAAGAGCAGAATATTCCGAAGCGGGCTACAAGTTTTTGCCAGGGATGGGCTGAGGGCCGAGCGCCACTGGTTCAAGCGACGGGCGAAAGACTGAGATTTGAACTCATTGACCGGACGAAGAAGGACTTCCCTGTCCAGCGGCATGGCGACCATATCTCGATGTCGGGCTAAGGCAGTTGCTATGATAACGCCATGGTCGAGACTTTCTTTAAACTCTTGAAACCGGAACTCGTCTGGCAGCGGTGTTTTTTACGCGACAGGCAGCCGAAGCTGCTATCGGCAGGTATCCCGGGGGTTTCTACAATCCCTTCCGGCGGCATTCGTCATTAGACGTCATCAGCCTTGCGACATTCAAGAGCGAGGCTGCCTGATTACAGACAGCTCGCCACTATTCCGAAGTAGGTCTAAACGGCGCTTTGGCGACTTTCCAGGCGATACCCTCTGCCCCTGGCCACAAGGCGCAGAACATCTTCGAAATCAATGGCGAGCGCGGTTCGATCGCATGAGATATGCACGATCTGTATCGACCTTCTGTCTTCGATCATCGTGATGCGTGGGCCACCCGCGGCTTACGCTCGATCCAAGTGACCGATAGCGACCATCCCTACATGAAGCATTGGTGGGGGCCGGGCGGCAGATCGGCCACGAATACAGCTTCATCCACCAGATGGCGGATTTTGGCCGATTTCGTGGGCGGTGAAAGCGGGGTTCTAAGTATTCGCAAAGTGCTCGCCACCGACTATGTCACCGATGCCGCCCTCCGCTCTGTGCGCGACCGGCAATGGGCGGCAGTGGCGGATAGCCGGCTGGAATGACCCCGAAGATCGGTCTCGGTTTCGCAACCTAGCCGGGGCGAGCAGGATTATGGAATAAAAATTCGATTGGCTTTATCGGGCGGAAATTGCTAGAAAATTGCTGTCACGAATAAAAACTCTCCGCGACAGCGGGCAAAAACAAAAAGGGATGAGGTCGTGTCTGAGAAAGATCGTTCGTCGCTTGCCGGCGCTCCACCGACTGAAAAACTGCTGTTGCCCCGCCGTACCCTCCTGACGGGTACTGCCGCCTTGGGCGCCACAGCTCTCTGTATGCCCCATGTAGCCCGCGCGCAAACCAAGCACCCGCTGTCGGGGCAGTCGATTCATATGTCTATCCTCGGTGTCGCCGGCTGGCTGCCCAGCAGCCTTGGCGTCGACATGTCTCCGGGCTTCGCCAAATATGCAAAAGATCGCTACAATTACGATGTCAGCTTTTCCTTCGCGGGCGCGCCCTTCGGGCAGTTGTTCCAGAAGGCGGCAACCTCGCTCGCAACCCGGAGCCAGGAATACAATATCATCATCAGCGACAGCCAGTGGCTCGGCGCGCTGGCCACGCCAAAATGGATCGTCAAGCTTAACGACATCATAGCCAAGGACCCGGCGCTGAACATCGAGTGGTATGCGCCGGTGGTGCGGGCGGCCTATCAGGTCTATCCGGATGGCACCAACAATCTCTACGGCTTTCCGCAGGTGGGCGATATCGAGGGTATCTTTATCCGCAAGGATTGGCTTGAGGCGCCGGGCGAGGCGGATGCCTACAAGGCGAAGTATGGCACGCCTATGCCGATGACCTGGGAAGACTTCGAGAAGATGGATCTCGACGATTGGAAGAAGCTGCTCGCCTTCTTCAATCGTCCCGAGAAGGGCTATTACGGCATCGCCATGCAGTATTCGCGCGAATATGACGCGGTGAGCTGCCCGCTGATCTCCTTCATCCGCAGCATGGGCGGCGATATCTGGGACCCAAAGACTGGTCAGGTCGAGGGCATCATGAACACGCCGCTCAACGCCAAGGCGATGGAACTCTACAAATCCATGCTGCAATATAATCCGCCGGGCGCGCTCAACTACTTCATCGCCGAAGTCGTCGATGCCTTCACTCAGGGCAAGGTCTTCGCGGGCTGGCAATGGGTCGCGACCGGGGCCACGATGGTGCCGGATGCGCTCAAGGGCAAGGTGATGGTAGTCCCGCCGCCGGGCTTCCGCGATGCCAGTGGAAAACTGAACCGTAACTACATCATCGGCGGTCAGCCTTGGGTCATCAACGCGTTCAATGACGACGCCCATATGCAGGTCGCACTCGATTTCATGCGTTGGTGGTATCTGCCGGAAACTTCGGCCGACTATCTCAAGAGGGGCGGTCTTCCCTGCGACAAGGCAAC
>JAGWRJ010000038.1 GCA_028869725.1 Alphaproteobacteria bacterium
CTGGAAAGACGGGGGAAACTCGACCGCGCGGTCGAGTTCCTGCCCGACGACGAAGGCCTGCGCAAGCGGCTGGCGGACAATCAGCTGCTGACACGTCCCGAACTCGCGGTGCTTCTTGCCTACGCCAAACTGGACCTGGCCGCAGAGATCAATGCATCGACTTTGCCCGATGAACCATTTTTTGCGACCGAGCTGGAAAGCTATTTCCCGCCACAGCTGGTACAGCGCTTCCGCCATGAGATGGAACACCATCGATTGCGGCGTGAGATCATCACCGACGTGCTGACCAACCACATCGTCAATCTGGCCGGTCCTGTGTTCATTCATCGCCTCAAGGAGATTTCCGGTGCGCCCGCGGCGCGCTGCGCGCATGCGTTTGCGCTGGCCGACGGCGCCTTCGGATTATCCAGCCTGAAGAGCCGAATTGACGCTCTGGACTACAAGGTTGCAGCTGATATCCAGATCGCGACTATTTGTGACATCACCGAACTTCTGCGCAGACTGGGACTTTGGTTCGTAATGAACGTGCCGGAAAGCGCCGACCTCGGACAGTCTGTCCAGCGTTATCGCGACGGGGTAAAGGCACTGACAGGAACCTTTGAAACGCTGGTTTCCGATTTCGAGGCGGCGGCAACCGAACAGCGCATCGGCGATCTTGAAGCAGCCGGCGTACCTCACGCGCTCGCCGAAGATATCGCGGTATTGCCGCTGCTCAGTGCCGCGCCTGAAATCATCCATCTGGCCCACGCCCGTGATCTTTCCATCGACCTTGTGGCAGGCGCCTATTTTGCGACCGGCGAGATCATTGGACTGGACCGGCTGCGCAGCCTCGCCGGGCGCATCAACGCCAGCGAGCACTGGGACCGGCTCGCGATCCGGCGTATCGTCGACGATCTGTACGTCGGCCAACGGGCGTTGACGGCCAAAGTGCTGGAGGACAAGGAGCGCCAGGAAGGTGACCGGGCTGCGGGCGCAGCAGCTGCCCAGGCCTGGGCAGATCGGCATGCCGATGCCCTGAACCGGACGCGAAGTTTTCTTGCCGAACTCGAACGGACCGGCGATCTGTCCATAGCCAAGCTTACGCTTGCCAATAGTCAGCTGCATTCGCTGGCAGGCTGAACGACAGCCCGTCGTACCGCGCACGCTCAGGTCCTGAGCTTGTCGCGGTACGACCAAAGCCTGGTCGCAATAAGGTGTTAGCGGGGCGCCATGCGGATAGCACCGTCCAGGCGGACGCATTCGCCGTTGAAATAGCCATTTTCGATCATCTGGAGCGCCAGGGCGGCATATTCGGGCGGATTACCGAGGCGCGCCGGAAATGGTACCTGGGCAGCAAGTGCCTGCTTGACCTGTTCGGGTGCTCCTGCCAGCAGTGGCGTATTGAACAGTCCTGGCATGATCGTATTGCAGCGTATGCCTTCCTGCGCCAGATCGCGGGCAACAACCAGCGTAAGGGCGTTCACGCCGCCTTTGGAGGCCGAATAGGCAGCCTGTCCGATCTGGCCGTCCTGGGCCGCTACGCTGGCGGTATTGACGATCGCACCCCGCTCACCCTGGATCGGCTCGAGCGTCAGCATTCCCGCAGCGCTCAGAGCAATGCAGCGATAGGTTCCGACGAGATTGATCTGAATGATGCGGTCGAAGTCCTTGGCCGCGAAATGACGGATCTCGCCAGTCTTCTTGTCGCGGCTTGCCGTCTTGATGGCGTTGCCGGTCCCGGCACAGTTGACGAGGATGCGCTCCTGGCCATGCCGCGCACGCGCTTTGGCAAAGCCTGCCTCGACGCTCTCATCCGAGGTGACGTTGACTTCACAAAAGATGCCGCCGATATCGGCTGCAACTTTTTCACCCTTCTCCTTCTGCAGGTCGAACAGGGCGACACGCACGCCCTTGGCAGCCAGGGCACGGGCTGTCGCCTCGCCCAAACCGGAGGCGCCACCTGTCACGACGGCGGCGATCGAGGAATTCAGTTCCATGTGCGTGGGTTCCTTACTGTGCTGCGGTCCGCTCAACGTCATAGACCGCGCGCAAGGCGAATGAAAAGACTGTCCTAAAGGCAGCTTTAGCTATCTTCGTCTGCCACGGTAGGGCGCAAGGGCAGGGACAACGGGCGCGGGCAGTCGATCACGGTCAGCTTTGACCGTAGAGCTTGATTCGGGAAGGCGTCGGCTCCCGCGTGCCACCTGGGCCCGTCAGCGGAGAGATAAACTCGATCGCGATACCCTGATCGTGATGCCGGGCCACCCGTCCGGCCATCTGGCCGATGACCACCACCTCGCCGATTGGCGGGCGGGCGGTACTAAGTAGCGACACGCCCGTCAGAGACAGGTCCGTGACCTCGCACTCGACGACCTCGCCATTGTCGCGGGTGTAGCGGGCGAGGCTGCGCAGCGCACGCGGCTCGGGTTGGTCCAAGGCGGCGGCATCTACAGACGCACGGTTGAGATACAGCGTCAGGCGCTCGGCGATGCGTTCGCGCTTGAGGCTGGAACAGGTGAATTGGACACCGAAATCCCCGCCCCAAAGCCGAACGACAGTTCCTTCAAACCTCCCGAAATCACCGACATAGAGAATAACGGTGAGGCCCGCGCTCAGCGGAATCTGGGCACTGATCCGCGCTCCGCCGGGCGAGAGATCAAAGATGTGGCAAGGCGTCTCGCTCTGGGCATCGGGCAGAAACAGACGCCCCTCAATATTGAGATCGACACGGCGATATCGCCTGCGATCGGCGCGCGCCCGGTCGATCACCGTGTCCCGGTCGATCCTCATTGCTGATTGGCCCCTTCCCGGCATGGCATGGCAACGGCAGGTCGAGGCTAAAGGCCGAGTGTCAATGCCCGGTTTACAATGAAGTTACAATCCTCGCGGCCCTACCATCGCGCAGCCCCTTAACCTTTGGCGCTGCCTTGGGCTATAGGGGGCAGAGATCCGGCGGGCCGGGCAACTTTGGGAGTAGCCATCATGACGTTGCGTTATCGGCTTGCTGCGAGCCTTGTGCTTGCCGGAATGCTGGCCGGCTGCGCCGGTCCCTCGCCGTACGAGCAGCTTATGGCGGCCAAGCCCACTGGCTCCCCCTTTTCCCGCGCGCTCTATCATCAGTATGCCAGGCTCGCCGAGTCCCTGCATATTTCGGAGATTCCCGGGCGCACCTCCTTCGACGCTCGCGGCTCGCTGTCATTGACGGAGGTGTCTCCGGATCGGGCGCGGCTCGCGATTCACTACGCTCAGAAGGCCGAGTCTGCGGCAAGCGGAGAAGAGCCCTTGCCCGAAGCGGCGCCGGCAGACGATCGGGTCGCCGAGAACCTGCGCCTGGAACTGCTGCGCATGCTGAGCAATGGCCGCAGCAAGGCTCCCGCCAAGGCCGCCCAGGCGCAGGCCGACTATGACTGCTGGGTTCTCGATGCGACTGTTGCATCGCTTTCCGCAGCGAGCCAGTCCTGCCACGCCGCGCTTCTTTCCGAACTCAACGCTCTTCACCAGATGCCAGGCATATTTGAAGGCGGGCCCTCGCCCTCCGGGACCCACCCCGAGAAAAAATCTCCGCCAGACGCCAAATAGCAAATCCGCGACACAGGCGTCAGGTTTGGCTAAAGTGGGGGCGTATCGTTCCTGCCAGGGCCAGTTATGAAAGCATATGACTATGTGATTGTTGGTGCGGGTAGCGCCGGCTGCGTACTTGCCAATCGCCTCTCCGCCGACGGCACTGCCCAGGTCCTGCTCCTGGAGGCGGGCGGCCCCGACAAGTCACTCATGATCCACATGCCGGCAGGTATTCCGGCCCTGTTGGGCAAGCCCAATCCGCACAACTGGTATTTCGACACCGAAGGCCAGGCTCAGCTGGAAGGCCGGCGGCTCTATTGGCCGCGCGGCAAGGGCTGGGGCGGCTCTTCGTCCATCAATGGGATGATTTATATTCGGGGCCACGCCCGCGACTATGACCGCTGGCGCCAGCAAGGATGCGAGGGCTGGTCCTTTGCCGACGTGCTACCCTACTTCAAGCGCTCGGAATCCTACGAATCTGGCGGCGACAGTTTCCACGGCGATGACGGCCCCCTGCACGTCTCCAATGGACGCTCCAGCAATCCGCTGTTTCGCGCCTTCATCGAAGCCGGTGTTGAAGCGGGCCATAAGCGGACCCAGGATTTCAACGGATTCCAGCAGGAAGGCTTCGGTCCTTATCAACTCACTATCCATGAGGGCCGACGCTGGAGTGCTGCCAGCGCCTATCTGCGTCCGGCTCTGGAGCGCTCGAACCTGACCGTAGAGAGCCATGCGCTGGTCAGTCGCATACTTTTCGACGGCACCAAGGCGACCGGCATCGAATACGTACAGCGCGGCCAGACTGTTCAGGTCCACGCCAATCAGGAGATCCTTCTGTGCGGCGGCGCCGTCAACTCCCCCCAGGTTCTTCTGCTCTCCGGAATTGGCGATGCGCAGGTGTTGAAGCGCTTTGACATCCCCGTAGTCGCTCATCTTCCGGGAGTCGGCCGCAACCTCCAGGACCATCTTGACTGCTCAGTTCAGTATGAATGCAAGCAGCCCATTACCCTTTACAGCCAGTC
>JAGWRJ010000403.1 GCA_028869725.1 Alphaproteobacteria bacterium
GAAAGCCTCGCGCATCTGCTCTCCAGCGAGCATGGTAAGGTCATCGCCGATTCGAAGGGCGACATCCAGCGCGGGCTCGAAGTCGTGGAATTCGCCTGCGGCATTCCCCATGCGCAGAAGGGCGAATATACCCAGGGCGCCGGGCCTGGCATCGACGTCTACTCGATGCGCCAGCCGATCGGCATCGGCGCCGGCATCACCCCGTTCAACTTCCCCGGCATGATTCCGTTGTGGATGGGCGCGGTCGCGGTGGCCTGTGGCAATGCCTTCATCCTCAAACCCTCCGAGCGGACGCCGTCTGTACCGGTGCGACTTGCCCAGCTGATGCTCGAGGCGGGCGTGCCCAAGGGTATTCTGAATGTCGTGCATGGCGACAAGGAGGTCGTGGATGCTATTTTGGAGCATCCCGAGATCCGGGCCGTCAGCTTTGTCGGTTCGTCCGAGATCGCGTCCTACGTGTACGCACGCGGCACTGCCCATGGCAAACGCGTACAGGCCATGGGGGGCGCCAAGAACCATGCCATCGTTCTGCCCGATGCGGATATCACACGGGCCAGCAAGGATATCATCGGCGCAGCATATGGCTCGGCCGGAGAGCGCTGCATGGCCCTTCCTGTTGTTGTTCCCGTCGGCCAGAGTACCGCCGATCAGCTACGCGCATGCCTGACTGAGATGATCGGGAGCCTGAAAGTGGGTGCCTCGAACGACCCTTCGGCACATTATGGCCCGGTGGTCAGCGCCGCACACAAGGCGCGGATCGAGTGTCATATTCAAACCGCTATCGACGAAGGTGCCGAGCTGGTGGTGGACGGCCGTGGCCTGACCCTACAGGGTTATGAAGGTGGCTTTTTCGTCGGTCCGACCCTTTTTGACCGGGTGACGCTAGGGATGCGCACCTATCAGGAGGAGATCTTCGGACCAGTCCTACAGATTGTCCGGGCCGGCAGCTTCGAGGAGGCGCTTCG
Source organism: Alphaproteobacteria bacterium (assembly GCA_028869725.1). Classification (GTDB taxonomy): domain Bacteria; phylum Pseudomonadota; class Alphaproteobacteria; order Micropepsales; family Micropepsaceae; genus Rhizomicrobium. Next base: position 966 of record JAGWRJ010000403.1, read on the forward strand.
CCTGCCGTCGGAGCACCAGTACGGCAATGGTGTTGCGGTATTCACCCGCAATGGAGGCGCCGCACGGGAGTTCGCGTCGCGGGTGAATGTCGGGATGGTGGGCATCAATGTGCCGATTCCGGTTCCGGTCGCCTATCACACCTTTGGCGGCTGGAAGCGGTCGGCCTTCGGCGACGTCAACCAGCACGGGATGGAAGGTGTTCGCTTCTACACCAAGCTAAAAACTGTGACAGCCCGCTGGCCGGAAGGCGCTCTGGACGAGATCGCGTTCGCCATTCCGACCATGCAGTAGGGCGCACCACCCGCGCCGAAGACGGCGCAGCCATGCGGTTACTCAGCCAAGGGACCTCAGGCTGCGGCGGACATGTTCGATGATGTCTTCGATGTCCTGACGCTCCGAGATCAGTATCGGCGCGATTGCGATCGTATCTCCGTTCGAGCGGATAGCCAGGCCCCGCTCATAGGCGGCCAGAAAGAGCGCGTAACCGCGGGTGCCCGGTCCATCCGGATGGGGGGCCAGAGTGAGACCTCCGGCCAGACCCAGATTGCGGATGTCGGTCACGTAGGGCTCACCTTTGAGGCTGTGCATGGCCTCCTGGAAAAAGGGCGCCAGCGCGTTGGCGCGCGCATAGACTTCGTCTTCCGCGAGTATCGACTGGGTGGCGAGCCCTGCCGCAACCGCCAGCGGGTGGGCTGAATACGTGTAGCCATGAAAGAACTCGATTCCGCTGCGGCTCGAATCGAGAATGGTGTCATAGATGTTCTGCGAGGCGATGACGGCGCCCATCGGGACCACTGCATTGTTGATACCCTTGGCCATGGTACAAAGATCCGGCGTCACCCCGAAATAAGAGGCGCCATTTGCGGCGCCAAGACGACCAAACCCGGTGATAACCTCATCCAGGATGAGCAGGATGCCGTGGCGCTGTGTGATCTCCCGAAGCTTCTGAAGATAACCCCTTGGTGGAATAAACACGCCGGCAGAGCCGATCACCGGTTCCACAATGACTGCCGCGATGGTCGAGCTGTCATGCAGGGTGACGAGACTTTCGAGTTCCTGCAGATAGATCGATGGATCGCGGTCCACTTCACCTTTGGTGAAGCTGTCGCTACGGGCATCATAAGGAAACGGCAAATGGTCAACGCCGGGCAGGGCAAGGCCAAAGAATTTTCGGTTGTTGGGCATTCCGCCCACAGAAATTCCTCCGAAGCCGACGCCATGATAGCCGTTCACCCGACCAATGAAGCGCACCCGGCTCGCTTCGCCGCGAGCCCGATGATACGTCAGCGCCATCTTGAGCGCTGTATCGACGGCTTCGGAACCGGAATTTGTGAAAAAGACATGCTCCAGGCCGGCTGGAAACTGGGCGGCAATGCGTGTCGCCAGATCGAAAGTCTCGGGAATCGCAAAGTTGAAGGCGGGTGAGTAGTCCAGCTTTCGGACCTGGGCGTTGACCGCTTCGCTAATTTTGGGGTGGCAATGCCCCAGGATCGAACACCACATGCCGGAAAACCCGTCGCGGATCTTGCGCCCGTCCGAGGTGAAGTAGAACTGACCGGCTGCTCCCGTAATAAAGCGTGGGGCGGCCTTGAAGGCTTTGTTGGGGGTGAAAGGCAGCCAGTAGGACGACAGATTGTTGGGAAGTGCGTAGGTCATCGAGGTATGCCTCAGGAAGCCTTCAGTTAGGTTGACGCTGAAGGATATTGGCTATCAGAGCGTTTATGCCGAACATCCAGGGATCGGTGTGTTCGCAATGGGCAACGGTGTTTTGCAAGCGTCCCAGCCGCTGACTGCTGATCGTGACGATGTCGCCTGGCTTGTGGGTGAAACCCTCGCCGGGCGTATCGCGATCCTCGGTGGGTGCAAACATTGTCCCGAGGAAGAGCGCAAATCCGTCCGGATAGGCGTGGAAGCTGCCGAAGGCCTGCGCGATCAGGGCAAGAGGATCACGGCTTATGCGCCGCATGTCGCTGGAGGCGCGAAGATGGAAACCGTCCGGACCGAGGATATCGAGGTCAAGTTGGGCAGCCCTGACATCGTCCATGGAAAAATCTTCGCCGAAAAGGCGGATGAATGGGCCGACCGCGCAGGAGGCGTTGTTGTCCTTGGCCTTGCCCAGCAGCAGAGCTGAACGCCCCTCAAAATCGCGCAGATTGACGTCGTTGCCGAGGGTTGCCCCGCGCGGCTGCCCCCTGGAGTCGCAGATAATGACCACCTCGGGTTCGGGGTTGTTCCAGATACTGTCGGAACGAATTCCGATCCGATCACCAGTGCCGACCGAGGACAGGGGCGGGCCCTTGGTGAAAATCTCGGCATCTGGGCCAATCGCAACCTCGAGGTATTGCGACCATAATCCGTCGCGCAGCAGGTCCTGCTTTAACTGGGCCGCTTGCGTGCTTCCGGGCACGATCTGCCGCAGGCCACCACCGAGAGGATCGCTGAGCGCTTTGCGGACGCGCATTGCAGCCTGCGGCTCGCCTTTTGCCCGCTCCTCGATGATCCGTTCAAGTGTCGAGGCAGCGAAGGTCACACCGGCCGCTTTGATGCAATGCAGATCAAGGGGTGACAGCAGGCGCGGCATCGTCGCGGGCACGGCGGTGTCAACGTTTCCTGTGCGCACCGTAACAGTCTCAGCCGATACCAGTGTCTCACCGGGGCCAATCGCGCCATTCTCGGCGAAGCGCTCCAGAATTCCCGACACGGTGGGGGCAAGGCTATATAAGGACCGCAGTTCTCCTTCGACAATCGATACTGGTGTTGGTCCCGCGCCAAAATCCAACCGACCCAAAAAGCGGCCCGAGCGCCAATCGGCCGGTAAACAGGTGCTAAACTGCATCATTGAGCTCATTGACTGCTCCACTGGCTGGCCGCTGCGTGCAGATCCATGGCGTCATTCTCGCTAGCGGCGGCACGCGCCCCATGGCCTTCCTGGTGTTGAACGGTTGCGCAGAAGCGGCTGCGTACCGCCGCGCCTGGCTCCATCAACAGCAGCGTCAGCAGGATCCGCGCCTTGATGCCCGTCAGCCAATCGCCATTGAGCAAGCCCCGGCTCAGAAGATCGATCTCGGCGCCGGGGTAGCCATAGGTGTGAGTACATAGAAGACCGTCGGCGGTCCGTGAACACAGAACCACTGGCAGGCGCGCGGCCTGCGCCTCAAACGCCGGGACCAGGTTCTGCGGCACGTGCCCTGCACCAAAGGCATCGATGACCAGACCATCCAGTCCCAGCTGACAGATGCGCTCCAGATAAGCGGGATCCTGGTCGAGGCAGATCGGGAGCAACAGCACGTTGGGCCGCGCGCCCGCTTCCGCAATGGAGATCTTGGGCAGCGCCACAAGTGGAGGTGCAAAGGCACGGAACCCGCCTTCGTGCAGGCGCCCGCGGATGGGGCGTTCGCCACTGGTAAATGCTGACAGGCGCGTGGTGTGGCTCTTGCGCACGAAGCGGGCGGCATGGAACACATCGTCGAGCGCAACCACGACCTCGCCCGTCGCCGCGCTGTCGCACAGGAATTCCACGGCAGCCTGGATGTTGGCCGGCCCGTCGGCGCTTACATGCGAAGCACCGCGCATGGCGCCGGTCACGACGATGTTGATGGGGGCCTGAACGAGCAGTTCGAGTGCAAATGCCGTCTCTTCAATCGTATCGGTGCCTTGGGTGACGATGATCCCAGTGCAACCGGCGGCATGAAGGGCCTCGATCCGCTTGGCCAGCGCAATCAGATCCCGAAACAGAATATTGCCGCTCGGCACGTTGCGAAATTCGGAAACTGCCACAGGCCGGGGCAACTCCAAACGGCCAATAACATCTGCAAGGGCGGCCGAACCGGGCGTCAGATCAAGCGCCCCTCGCTCCTGGCGCATGGCGATGGTTCCGCCGAGGGTCAGAAGGTGAATGTTGGGCTGGATATGCGTCATCCTGGTCTTACCCGCCCCAAAGCCTCGAGGAAAAACAGTAAAGTCGCCCGTTATCGTAGCGCATGGGATCGGCCCGGTCGTCGACCAGCAGGGCTGGCCCGTCGAGGTCGACATAATCGCAAAGGCTGCCCAGAACATAGGCCGGTGCAGCGCCCAGCGAGGTGGGACCGCTGCAGCCCAGCATGACCTTCATTCCGTGGAAGCGGGCGGCCCGTTCCAGGGCGAGGCCGGGCGTCAGGCCGCCCACCTTGTCGAGCTTGATATTGATCGCCGCGTATTTCCCAACGATGCGATCGAGATCGGCCACCGTCCGGCAGGATTCATCCGCGCATAGCGGGATCTTGCATCCCAATCCCGCCAACGCGTTATCGGCACCGGCCGGCAGCGGCTGCTCGATCAGTTCAACCCGCGAATCCAGCAGACCCGGTATAATGTCCGCCAACCCCTGTGCATTCCAGCCCTCATTGGCATCGACAATCAGGCGCGCCGCCGGCGCCGCCTGCCGCACCGCCCGCACCCGATCCATATCGTCCTCGCCGCCCAGTTCCAGCCTGAACAGCGGTCGGGTGCGATGGGCCGCCGCCACCGCCGCCATCTTGTCCGGCGTATCGAAATCCAGCGTGAAGGCGGTCTCGACCGGTTTGACCAATCCGATCCCAGCCAATGCCGCGACGGTGACATAAGATCGATTGGCCTCGATGGCCCAGAACGCGCAATCCAGCGCATTGCGCGCCGCGCCGGGCGGCAACGCCGATTGCAGCGTGTCGCGGGCCAGCCCCGAGGAGACCGCGCCTTTCATCGCATCCAGTGCGGTGCGGACGCTGTCGATCGTTTCACCGAAACGCCGCATCGGCACGCATTCGGCGCGACCGCGCGAATCGCCGTCGCTGATTTCAACGACGATGACATCGACC
>JAGWRJ010000404.1 GCA_028869725.1 Alphaproteobacteria bacterium
CTCGATCTCGGACGGCTTGGCCGAGTAGGTTTTCATGGCACTGTTCTCCGGTGAGGCCGGTCATGTAGCCGCGCGCTTCGCGTTCGTCAAGCGCAAACCCCGCAAAACCCCGGAAAAATCTGGCCTTTCGTTATGCGGTAGTATAATACCTCATAAATTTGGGACCCACCGCGGCGATATCCTCAGGAGACGGATCGCCATTGGGCCGGATCGGCCCGCCCCCGACGGGCCGGTGCGCGCACCTCGCCCCGCTCCAGGCCCGGAACCAGACAAAAGCCGGGGCGTATAATTGCCTGCGCCGCTCAAAAGGCGCAAAAAGCTCTTTAAGACCGTCTTCACCACAGTCTTCGGCAGGACCAGAGCGTCACGCAAACCGCGCCTGCGCTCTTCCGCGTGGGCATGCGGGGTGCGGTCCAGTATCACGCCAATGGAGTGAACCAATGTCCACGGCCCCACTAGTCCTCACCGACCGTCAAGGCGCCGTTTTGCGCCTCACCCTGAACCGGGCTTCAGCCCGCAATGCCCTCAGTCTTGAGCTCATGGATGGCCTCAAGGCGGCGCTCGATACGGCAGCAAAGGATCGCGACCTTCATGTCATCGTGCTTGCGGCAGACGGCCCTACCTTCTCCTCAGGACACGATCTCAAGGAAATGAACGCCAAGCGCAGCGATGGCGATCGCGGGCGCGCAGCCTACACGCAGATCTTCCGGCGCTGCTCCGAACTCATGATGACGATTGTCCGTCACCCGCTGCCGGTGATCGCCGAGGTTCAGGGCATTGCCACGGCGGCCGGCTGCCAACTTGTTGCCAGCTGCGACCTCGCAGTGGCCTCTTCCGCGGCCCGCTTTGCCACTCCAGGCGTAAACATCGGACTTTTTTGCTCGACCCCGATGGTTGCTCTGTCGCGTAACCTGTCGCGCAAGCATGCCATGGCTATGCTCTTGACTGCAGACCTGATCTCGGCCGAGGAAGCGCAGGGCCTTGGGCTTGTCAACAAGGTAGTACCGCCAGAGCTTTTGACACCCGAGACCATGACGCTTGCCGGGCGTATAGCTGCCAAGCCCCGCGCTACCGTGCGCACGGGCAAGGAAGCATTCTACCGCCAGCTCGAACTGCCGCTCAGCGAAGCCTATGCCTATACCGCCCAGGTCATGACCGAGAACATGCTTGCAGCAGAAGCCGAGGAAGGCATCTGCGCATTCCTTGAAAAGCGCACTCCCAACTGGCCTGCATAGCGCGACGGCCGGCCAGTTCCCATTACCCATTTGTGGTGCAAGAAACCGATGCCAAGCTATCCCGACAGTCTCATCAAATCGATCCTGCGTTCGACCAAGACTATTGCCATGATAGGCGCCAGCGGCAACGAAATGCGCCCGTCCTACTTCGCGATGAAGTACCTCCTCGACAAGGGCTTCCTTATCGATCCCGTCAACCCGTCCCTGGCTGGAAAGGAGATTCTCGGCCGCAGAGTTTATGCCAGCCTCAGCGACGTTCCCGGCCCCATCGACATGGTCGATATTTTCCGCGGAGCCGATGCTGCGCCCGGCATCGTGCGCGAAGCCATTGCGGAGAAAGTCCGGCTTGGGATCAAGGTGATCTGGATGCAACTAGGTGTTATCAGCGAAGAGGCGGCCGCGCTCGCCCAGGACGCGGGCTTTACCGTCATCATGGATCGCTGCCCCAAGATCGAGCATGGCCGGTTTTCGGGGGAAATCGGCTGGATGGGCGTCAATCGTAGAGTAATTGACAACCGCAAACCCGCACTCTTCGGCAAGGGCGGAAGCCTCACGCGCACATGACCACGCAGTCACCAGTGCCGATGACGATCTATGGCGATTCCATTTCCGGTAACTGCCACAAGGTCAAGTTTGTCGCCGACTATCTGGGCATCCCCTACCTCTGGATCGAAACCAGCGTGCTTCAAAAGGAGACTCGCACGCCGGAATTTCTCGCTCTCAATCCGGCCGGCCAGGTACCCCTCGTCGCCTTTCCCGATGGCCGCGTACTCGCCCAGTCCAACGCCATCATGCTTCATCTGGCCGAAGGCTCTGCACTCATTCCTGCCGAGCCCTTCGCGCGAGCCCAAATGTTCCAGTGGCTGTTCTGGGAGCAGTACAGCCATGAGACGGCTGTAGCCGTCCTGCGCTTTCGGAAAGCTTTTCTGAAGCTTCCCGAATGCGAGATCGATCCGGCGTTGTGGCCTCGCTGCACAGCCGTTCTTGCCCTGATGGAGAACCATCTCGTGCAGCGCCGGTATTTCGTAGACGAAACACTGTCGCTCGCCGACATTGCACTGCTCGCCTATACGCGCCTTGCGCCAGAGGCCGGCCTCGCACTGCCCCCTGAGATTGCCCGCTGGGTCAAGCGGATCGAGGTCGATCTCAAAATCACTGCTCAGCCTTGAAGGAGCCTCTCATGCTGACAATCTGGGGTCGCACCACATCGCTGAATGTCCAGAAGGTGATGTGGACAGTGGGCGAACTTTCCCTACCCCACCAACGTATCGATGCAGGTGGCCGCTTTGGAGGTCTAGCGTCTACCGAGTTTCGGGCTTTAAACCCCAACGGACTCATTCCAGTGCTCAAGGACGAGGATCTCGTGCTGTGGGAATCGCACGCGATCGTGCGCTACCTTTGCGCCCGGTACGGAAATGGATCGCTTTGGACAGAGGATGCGCGCATTCGGGCTGAATCCGACAAGTGGATGGAGTGGACGTCGACCACCCTTCAACCGACATTCACCGGCGGCGTGTTCTGGGGCTTTTATCGTACGCCGCCGGCACAGCGAAACTGGAATGCCATCCATGCGGCGCTGAACCGCTGCGTCGAGCTTTTCGGCATCCTCGACAGGGTTTTGAGCGACCGATCTTTTCTGGCCGGCGATCAGCTGTCCATGGCCGACATTGTGGCAGGAGCGCAGCTCTACCGCTATTTCACGCTCGACATTGAGCGACCTCGCCTGCCGCATGTCGAGGCCTGGTACCAGAGACTGAGCCAACGCCCTGCTTATGCTACCCATGTCATGGTGCCGTACGACGAACTGCGCGGCCGGGATACCTGACCGTACCGCAATGACAGCGAAGGATATCTGAGCGCATTGCTCCGTCACGTGTTCGATCACGTCCTCGACCTGCTCGCGGAGAAGGGTGCTCAAAGCCAGCTATAACGCCAGCACCTCCTGCGCGGATAGACCGTCGCTGCAGATCATGCTTGCAGCCTTTGCCATGCGCTCGTGCGTTGAGGACGCAACGACGCCTGACCTGCCAGATGCCACCCGCTCTTTACGGCACCTGAGATTTCAGGGGAGTTCCTCATTTTATCATGAAGGTCGCTTCAGTCCGAACAAAACTACAGCATTGTAGCGGGAGTTTTGCGCATGAACCGGGACGATAGACGCCTGAGTGCGACTACCTATGGCACGGCCCACGCTCCTGACGCGGCTGGCTTGCCCCTCGCGCAAGGCTTGGCTACTGATGCGAGGCAGGAACGGCAGGAGACAGACATGGGCGACTACGGATTTTCCACCTTGAGCGTTCATGCGGGTGCTCAACCGGACCCGGCGACCGGTGCACGCGCAACCCCCATCTACCAGACCACATCCTATGTGTTCGAAGATGCGGACCACGCCGCGGCCCTGTTCAATCTCCAGGTTTTCGGTAACATCTACTCGCGCATCAACAATCCTACCAATGCCGTGCTCGAAGAGCGCGTTGCCGCATTGGAAAATGGTCGCGCCGCACTTGCCGTCAGTTCCGGCCATGCTGCCCAGTTCATCGCCCTTCACACCCTGATGGCGCCGGGCGACGAGATCGTTGCTGCTCACCAGCTCTATGGTGGCTCGATCAACCAGTTCAGCCAGGCTTTCGCCAAGTTCGATTGGCACGTCAAATGGGCCGACGCCCGCAACCCGGAGAGCTTCCGCGCCGCACTGTCGCCCCGAACCAAGGCCGTGTTCATCGAGAGCATTGCCAATCCGGGCGGTATCATCACTGATATCGAAGCCATTGCTGCCATTGCCCACAGTGCCGGCGTACCGCTTCTGGTCGATAACACCTTCGCGACGCCCTATCTGATCCGCCCGATCGAGTGGGGAGCCGACATCGTGCTGCATTCGGCCACCAAATTTCTGGGGGGCCACGGCAATTCGGTGGCAGGCGTGATCGTGGATTCGGGACGTTTCGACTGGGGCAGCGGCAAATACCCCACCCTGAGCGAACCCTGCCCCTCCTATCATGGCATGAAGCTGTGGGAGACATTTGGCGACATGGCTTTTGCCATCGCGTGCCGGGTGCTTGGTCTGCGCGATCTCGGCCCCGCGCTGTCGCCCACCAATGCCTTCCTTGTTCTTACCGGCATCGAGACTCTGCCGTTGCGCATGCAGAAGCATTGCGACAATGCCCTGGCCGTTGCCAAATGGCTCAAGCAGGATCCGCGCGTCGACTGGGTCAATTATGCGGGACTGCCCGATGATCCCTGCTACAGCCTGCACCGTACCTACTGCCCGAAAGGCGCCGGAGCCGTATTTACGTTCGGCCTCAAGGGGGGCTATGAGGCTGGCATCGCACTGGTCAATTCGGTGAAACTCTTCAGCCACCTCGCCAATGTCGGCGACACACGCAGTCTCATCATTCATCCGGCTTCCACCACCCATCGTCAGCTGAGCGAGGAGCAAAAGAAGGCGAGCGGAGCGACCGGTGATGTCGTTCGCCTGTCCATCGGTATTGAAGATGTCACGGATCTAATCGCCGATCTCGATCAGGCACTGAGCGCTGCCGCTGGCTGAACCTTGGTTAGAGCCGCGCCCGCACCTGCCATCTCATATGCATGCCACAGAGCCGCGGAAAAGAGTGCGACGGCGGTGATCTGATGGAGCGCGGCAAGCGGAATCGGCACCTCGTTGAGCAGGGTGGCGATGCCGAGCGAAATCTGGATTAGCACCAGCCCGAATAGGAGGTGGGCGCTGATCTTGCGGGCGCCGGATTGCCGTCGCGCCGCAATGAACAGTGCCAGTGCCCCCAAAAATACAAGATAGGCCCCCATCCGGTGATCAAACTGGGCAAGGCCCGGATTTGCGAAAAAATTCAGATACCAGGGACTCTGGACAAAGGGACGCTCTGGTCCAAAGCCGCCGTTCATGCTCGGCCAGGTCTCGTAGATGAGGCCGGCATGAAGACCCGCGACCAGCGCTCCCATTAACATCTGGACATACACCAGAAGGGCCACGAGCTTGGCGAGGAACGCCTGGGGCGCAGGGCGCAGATCGGCCAGTTTGGGCCGCAGATACTGAAACGCTGTCCACAGGATTACCGCGAAAAGAAACAGTGCGAGCCCCAGATGTGCGGCCAGGCGATACTGGCTCACTGAGACCCGTGTCGAGGTTTCGATACCGCTCGTCACCATCCACCAGCCGACAAGCCCCTGCAGCCCGCCGAGGACGAAGAGCGTAATCATGCGCGGCCATTCTCTGCGGACGATGTAACCCCGCCAGGCGAACCACAAAAACGGCAGCAGAAAGACAAGTCCGATCAGCCGGCCAAGGAGGCGGTGGCTCCATTCCCACCAGAAAATGCCCTTGAACTGCGACAGCGTCATGCCGCGGTTTTCAAAGCGATATTGGGGAATCTCCTTGTAGTGATCGAATTCCCGCATCCAGGCAGCATGAGACAGCGGGGGCACTACCCCTGAGATCGGGTGCCAGGTGGTGATGGAAAGACCTGAGCCTGTCAGGCGGGTCAGACCGCCGACGAGCACCATGGCGGCGATCATCGCCGCCACTACGGCGAGCCAGAGCCCGACCGCGCGGCGCCCCGGCCGGGCGGATTGAGCGAGCGAAGTGGTCAGGGCCGTCATCGAGCACCTTGCCTTGAACTGGAAAAAGGCCTGATAAACCCCTGAACGTCAAAGGTCCATGCGCTCAATGTCGCCCCGTCTCAAGAAACTGATCGGCACCATCATCATCCTGATCTGGCTGCCCATCTATGCGCTTTTGGCAATGGGGGTTGCCATCCACGTTCTGCCCGGGGCTGCCTGGTACACCGCCTTTGCCTACTATGCCCTCGCCGGCATGCTCTGGATCGTTCCGATCGGCCTGATGTTTCCCTGGATGCACCGTCCACCCGTGCGCCGGCGCTGATTACTCCGCATAGATCATCCTGATCGTCATCCCGCCATCAATCACGAGATTCTGGCCGGTGATGAAACCCGCGCCTTCGGCAAGAAAGAGGCAGGCCTCGGCGATGTCCGAGGGTCTGCCCACCCGTCCGACCGGATGCTGCGTCTTATCCGCTTCAGAGTGTACTGGCGTGCGGGCAAGCCGTGCCTTCTGCCAATCCGAAACCTCGATCCAGCCAGGACTGATGGCATTGACGCGAATCCGATGGGCGCCAAGGCTGACCGCCATGGCGTGGGTGAGCGCTACGAGCGCCCCTTTGGAGGCAGAATAGGCTTCCGTCCCCGGCTCGGACATGAGTGCGCGCGTCGAGGCGATGTTGATGATGGCGCCAGGCTTCTTGGCCGCAACCATGCGCCGGGCAACCCCTTGCGCAGACAAAAACGTACCGCGCAGATTGACCGCCAGCACCCGGTCAAAATCCTCTTCGCTGAGATCGAGAAAGGGGCCATTGCGCAAAATCCCCGCATTGTTCACGAGCACGTCTGCCGCACCGAAATTGGCCTCGGTTTGGGCGAGCCAGTCCTCCACATCCGCGCGGCGCGCAACATCTCCCACGCGATACATGCTCCGGCCGCCCGCCTTTTCGATATGTTCAGCGCACTCAGCGAGCGCCTCCGCATCGCTGTCCAGAAGCGACACGCCATAGTCATGCGCGGCAAAGTGATAGGCGATCGCCCGGCCGATACCCTGCCCACCGCCGGTTATGACTGCGACTTTCATGGACGTATCCGCATTAGGTTCAGTACGCAGCGTATATCGGGGAGCACGCGTGCTCCAGCCAGTGACTGGCTCTTGGAGGGCGCTCGGGGCGATGGCGGAGTTCGTCATTGAAACAGGCATCGGCGGTCACGGATGTCAGAATCAAGCTGGAAAGGCAGCGCCTCAATCTGACATCCTGGGATGTATCAACATCGCGCCTATCCGGAGGCGGTAAAGCATGCTTACCTGTAATGATGCTGGATGGATGATGCGATGCCGGAACTCAAGGATAACGCTGCCGCGCGGCGCTTCGAATGGACAGAAAACGGTGCCACAGCCTTTGCCAGTTACCGACGTGATGGGGCGCGCCTTGCCATCCCCCACGTGGAAGCACCCCCGTCCCTGCGTGGCACGGGCGCAGCTGGACGTCTCATGGAGGCAGTGGTGGCAGAGGCGCGCAAGAACGGGATCAAACTTGTACCAATTTGTTCCTATGCGCAGGCTTGGTTCAGACGCCATCCTGAGGCCAGTGACGTTCTCGGTTGAGTAGTTCGTACGGATTGTTCCCGCGCCACGCCCATGATGTCCCAAGGAACTCACACACTGGTAAGACTGGCCAGCTGAGATACGGACAGGATGGCGCCTTTATGCGCTCACCTGGTCACGGCTGAACACGGCGGCGAACGCATCGAGCACCTCGTCGACCTGGGACCTTGTAATGATCAGCGGTGGAGCTATGCGAATCGTGTGCTCATGGGTTTCCTTGCAGAGGATCCCCCGATGCTGCAGTGCTTCGCAATAGCTGCGTGCGCCGCCAGCCTCGGGCAGCAGTTCGACTGCCACCATGAGCCCACGCCCACGCACTTCCTTGAAGAGCGGACTGCGCAGGCCCTCCAAATTGGTCTTCAGATAGGCTCCCATCTGCATAGCATTGTCGATCATGCCCTCCTCAATCAGAGCCTTGAGAGCAGCACGTGCGACCGCGCATGCCAGCGGATTGCCACCGAAAGTCGAGCCATGCTCGCCGGGATGAAGAACATCCATGACCTCGACATTGGAAAGCACTGCCGAGACAGGATAGAAGCCACCCGACAGGGCTTTTCCGATCAGCGTCAGGTCAGCCTCGATGCCTTCGTGCTCTTCGGCTAGAAGCTTTCCGGTACGCCCGAGGCCGGTCTGGATCTCATCCAGGATCAGAGCCACATTGCGCGCACTGCACAGCGCCCTCACCGCCTTGAAATATCCGCCGGGCGGCAGGATGACGCCAGCTTCGCCCTGGATCGGTTCAACGAGGAAGGCAACAGTGTTCGGCGTGATTGCAGCCTCAAGCGCGTCTATATCGCCAAAAGGCACGATTCGAAATCCGGGTGTAAACGGACCAAAGTCGCGCCGAGCCGCGGGATCAGTCGAAAAACCGACAATCGTGAGCGTGCGTCCATGGAAGTTGTTGCGACAGACAATGATCTCGGCCTGATCCTTCGGTACGCCTTTGACCGTGTAGCCCCACTTGCGCGCAACCTTGAGGGCGGTCTCGACCGCCTCGGCGCCTGAGTTCATGGGCAGCGCCTTGTGCGAATGGGTGAGCGCACATAATTCTTCGTAGAAAGCGCCCAGCTGGTCGTTGCGGAAGGCACGCGAAGTCAGGGTGAGCTTCTTCGCCTGAGAGGTCATGGCCGCAAGGATCTTTGGATGGCAATGCCCCTGGTTGACCGCCGAATAGGCCGACAGACAATCGATGTAGCGCCTGCCTTCAACGTCCCAGACGTGTACGCCCGCACCGCAGGTCAGAACGACATCAAGCGGCCGGTAATTGGCCGCACCATACTGCGTCTCCAGGGCGATGAAATCAGCTGTAGCATGTGGAGCCATGTGATCCTCCATCCGTTCTGGTCAGGACGCCTCTGCTGCCGTCCGACATGGACGGGCAGATGACGTGCCATCATCGCGACTGCGATCGAGCCGCAAGGTCATGCAGTAAGCACCACCTCCGGACATCATGAATGGCGCAAGATCAATGCCGCTTACCTGATAGCCTCTTGCCTCAAGCAGTCTTTTGAGGCGCTCGGGTGGACGGGCCATGATTATGGTGCGACCTATATTGACCGCATTGACCGAGAATGCAGCTGCGTCTGCGTCGCTCGCCTCGATAAGGTAATCGGCAGGCACCAGTGCGCGGATCGTTTCTTGCGCGGCATCGGAGAACGCCGGCGGATAATAGACAATCTCCCCGCCTGTCAGGGGCAGGAAGCAGACGTCCAGGTGGTAGAAACGCGGCGAGATGAGTTCGAGTGGCACTACAGGCGCGCGAAAGAAGTCCTTGATCACGTCTAAAGAGGCACGCACCGAGCGCTGGCCAAACCCTGCCCAGAACTGCCCGCGGGTCTTGTCCCAGATGCAGTCGCCCGCTCCCTCCTGAAACACGCCCTCGGGGAAAGTTCCAACTTCGGTAAAAATGCCCTCATTCTGGAGCTGCTCGAATTCCTGCAGGAATACACTTTCTTCTCCCTGTCGTTCGACACAGGAGAAGCGGGCAACAAGTGCACGCCGGTCCAGCACAATGGCGGCATTGGCCGGAAAAACGAGATCAGGCAGGCCCGCAACACCCTCCATCACACGTACGTCTGCACCCGCCGCTTCAATCGCCCGCTTCAGCGCGACAAAGGCTTGCCTGGCTGCACCACTGTGGCGTGCACGGTTCTGAGCCCATTCGCCCGGCGTCATCCACGGATTGATCACGTACGAAACTTCGTAATGAGCAGGATCGGTAAGCAAAAACAGCGGCTTTGCGGTCATGCAAAACTCCTCGCAGCATCCTTCAGGGCAGGACGGCACGCGTCACCGCTCCCACCGGCTCACAGGATCGCGCCGCGGCGTCGCAAACGAAAAGCGCGCATATCTGTCAAATATCGACCTAATTTGTCATTTTGTCAGATTGCGTTGTCATATTGTCAGGACACTGCTGACCTACCCTAGTTCTTCAGGTAACGGGCGAACCAGGCCAGCGTGCGTCGCTTGGCGTCGGCAATATGTGCAGGATCGCGCAGGCCATGACCTTCACCAGGATAGATCGCATAGGAGGTGGGTACGCCCAGATCATGCAGCGCATGCCAAAACTCCATGGTCTGAGGCGCGGGACATTCGATGTCATCGGCACCGACATAGGCAAAGACCGGCGTGTGCACGTTCTTGATGAAGTGAATCGGAGATGAGCGCTCATAGACCTTTGGATCGTCGTACACCGACGCACCGAAATACGGAATCATCCACTGGTCGATTCCGTTCTCGCCGTAATAGGAGGTCCAGTCACTGATGCCAGCCGCGGCAACGCCGGCCTTGAAGCGGTTGGTCTGCGTAACCGCCCACATGGTCATGAACCCACCATAGCTTCCGCCCATGATGCCAAGGCGCTGATCATCGACCGGTGCAATCTTCTCAACCTGATCAATGCCTGCCAGGATATCGCGCAGATCGCCGTGGCCAAGATCACGAACATTAGCCGAAGCAAAGATTTCTCCCTGTCCGAAGCTTCCCCTCGGATTGGGCAGAAAAACCGCATATCCGCGCTTGAGCAGAGCGCGCATGGTCCCCGGCTCGACATAGCGGGGCACGCTCGCTGCGGCGGGGCCACCATGCACCTCGGTAATGAGCGGCAATTTTCCGGAGGGCATGTGCTGCGGCAGGAGAAGCCAACCCTGAATATCGTATCCATCATTGGTCCAGGTGACATTGCGGGCCTGCAATGGCGCGCTCAGCGTGCTGTTGACATGCGTGAGATCGTGCCAATGCCCGATCCGCCCTACCGCGATTTCAGGGGCATGGGTAAAGCTCTGCCGTACCGTCGCCGTCAGGGCCGTCGGACAGGCCGCAGCCGCACCCCCTTCGGGCCCATAGATGGTCTCCATGCCCTGCCAGATGAGTTTGGGCGTCGCGACAGCCTGCGCCGGATCAAGATCAACAATCTGATGGGCCGCGCCGCGCAGTAACAGCACGCGTAGCTGCCCGTCGCACTCAAACCCGAGCGAGAGCGCCGACGCCTTCATTTTGGGGGTAATGTCCCTGCCAACGCCGCCACCGGTCCCCACGGTCCAGATGTCGCCGCCAGTAGAGATGAAGTCGCTCATCAGACCGCTGATGAATGCAACTGTCTTGCCATCAGGGGACACTACAGGATCTGCAATCTGATGGCGCCGATCCGGCGGCGTGAAAATAACCCGAGCCGCCCGGCTCGTCCGGTCAAAGCGATAGAGCTTGGCAATCCACCAGTTGTCATCGCCATTGCCGGGCGCCGCCGTGCCGATGAAGCCGCGCCCATCGGGCAACCATTGATACTGGTAAACCCACATTCCTGCCGGTGACACAAAATGAAGCGTCCCGTGGTCATAAACCGCGATGCGCTGCTCGGGTGTGGGCCCGCTCAGATCACCTGTCTGCGCGGCGCCAGGTTCCGTCGCTCCGACCTCTTTCGTCGCCCCCTTGACGGCAAGCATGGCGAGCGCCCCTCCGGGACCAAATCGCAGTGTTTCGACAGTCCCGGGAAAGGCCAAGATCTTGTGTAGATGCCGGCCGTCGGCTGCTACCGTATAGATGGTGCGATCGTGACTTCCCGGCCTGCGCAGTGCAAAGGCAAGGCGCTTACCCCCCGGGCTCCAGGCAAGAGCAGACGGCCAGCACTGCCGCACATGCCCGCAGGGCAAGGATACCCTGACAGCCCGGCCAGTGGACGTGTTACGGACCACGAGTTCACGCACTACGGGATAGCCTCCCGACAACGGCGAGTTGCCCTCCACGGACGCAAGCTTCGCTCCATTGGGCGCCATAGCGAGCTCGAGGAATTGGTGTACGGGCCGCGAGCGCGCATATGCGGCGCCTGGATCAATCGTCACCAGCGCAGCTGACGAAAGAATAACCGCAACGATCAAGGTCTTCATGGCCCCCCCGAGAAGCTGGAGCGCAAGCCGCTCCACAACAAAGCTGAATCCTATGTTCAGCAGAGATCTGAAACAAGAAGCGCCCCGCGCCATTGATATTCGGCCAAGTCAAACCGGCCAGGCAGAGCCTCACCTCCCGTCATTGTGATAGCGCAGATTCATCCCAATGAGCGCACTGCACGTGTGCGGGCCGCAATGGTTGTGCCCCAGATGTCGATGCAGATGCGTATAACCAGATTGCAGATCACGCAGACAGGTGCGGTACCGACATGCCGCACACGCCAGGTCACTTTCCGTCGAGAAGTTCTGCAAACAGCCGTCGAGGGTCAGTATCCAAGGCTTGCGCAACCTGTACGAACTCCACAACATCGAGCCGGCGCTCTCCTCCCTCGTACTTGGCAACGAAGGATTGCGGTCGCCCCAGGCGATCCGCGACCTGCTGCTGAGTGAGCCCTTGGTCTAAACGTATTCGTTGTAGTAGGTCCTGCAACTTCCTCTGGGGGAGAGTTCGGATGGATCTAGGCATCGGATGGGCTGATTAATGTGTCCAATCTGCCAATAATCCCGATTGCGGATTATCCCATTTTCGGATATTTCTGAGAGAGAAATCCATTGGCCATCACGCAACAGCGGCCGAAGCCCCAGGAGCACCGGAGTAATGACAACCCATGTTCCACGCGTTCCTCTCAAACGTGACGTCCAACCCAACGGTGACCGAGGATGGGGCGGCGACGTGGCGCCACGCATACGAGCGCATACCTCTACACACCCTGAAGCCGCTCCCGGCCTCTCCAGCGATCCCACCCTATCCCTCTGGCGCGATTTTGCGCACGCCCGCGCCTGTGCTCGGAAGCTCACCCACCGCCAGCAGGCGATCGAGAGCGTGATGGTGGAGCGTGCCGGCTTTCCGGTGATCCATGTCCCACTAACCGGCGGCGGTCATGTGAGCGTTGTCGGCCTGGAGGATATCGAGGACCTTATGGAGGAACACGCGGCGGAGGTGCAGTTCGGTGAGGCGGAAAGAGCCTCGCTGGCAGCCCATCAGGCGCTCTGGTCTGCCGCCGACAGTGAGCTTGGTTATTCAGCGGCACTGCGCGCCGAAGGCCGTGCTCTGGACCACGTGCGA
>JAGWRJ010000405.1 GCA_028869725.1 Alphaproteobacteria bacterium
CTCTTTCGGACCGAAGCCCAAAGCCTGGAGGGAATAGCAATTAAGATCAGCTTGATACTGAGTATGTGCTCGACTGGACCAGCCGATACGGAGTTTCCCGTGCCCGAACTGCATGCGACGCTGGCCGACGTGCAGAGACTTTGTAGATGACGCTGCCTTGGACTTGCGCAAGTCGTATTTGGAGGGGGCCGTCGATGGAGATGCAAGAGTTTTGGCCACGCCTCCCATTGCGCCAAGCCTCGTCCGCCCAAGTGCGAAACGTTTTGAGATCACCGAGTGTGGGCGCAGATGGATGCAATGCTTATGCATAGGGTCGCCCTCTCCTCGGCGCCACCGCCGGGGTTCTTTTACGGCGGTAATGAAGCAGTTCCTTTCTGTATGTAGCCAGGGAGTGTGCAATGGCACGACGGCCTAAACCCAGCACCAGTCCAAATATCTCGGACGAGGCGCCGACCGCGCCGGTACTTACGAATTACGATTATGAGCTGCTGCATTGTTATCTGCGTTTGCTAGATGCTGAAGCGCAGGGAACGGATTGGTGCGAGGTCGCACGCGTTCTGCTTAAGGCCGATCCTCAAAGAGAATATGCTCGCGCAAAGCGGAGGTATGAGACGCACTTGGCGCGTGCTCACTGGATGACGGAGCAGGGCTATCGGCATCTGCTGGCAGAAGCGGACGACGATTGGTGACATCTGGTGGTCTCTTTGGACGTAGGTGCCTGTGGCCCCCCACGGCAAGGCCTCTAGATCGTTTCCGGGCTTGAGTGAATCGGAGGGGGATTCCCAAGAGGGGGTCGAATCGGATTCAAAATGCTGGCTGGAGAGGGAGGCCAGCATCCCATGACCCGTCCCCTTTCAATCGATCTGCGTGAGCGTGTTGTGGCCGCGATCCAGGCTGGCGAGAGCTGCCGATCGGTAGCCAAACGGTTCGAGGTGGCTGTGTCCTCGGTCGTGAAGTGGTCGCAACGCCAGCGTATTACCGGTTCGGTGGCTCCCGGCAAGATGGGCGGCCACCGCAAGCCGATCCTTGATCCCCATCGCGACTTCATCATTCAGCGGATTGAGGCCATACCTCATTTGACGCTGCACCGGCTGAAGGATGAGTTGGCCCTGCGCGGGGTCAAAGTCTCCCACGACACCATCTGGACCTTCATGCGGCGGCACGGCTTGCGCTTCAAAAAAAAGCCTTTTCGGCCTTGAGCAGGCCCGTGCCGATATTCGGGTTTGGCGGCAACGGTGGCGGGCCCGTCAGGCAAATCTGGATCCCAGGCGGCTGGTCTTTCTGGACGAAACCTGGATCAAGACCAACATGGCACCCTTGCGAGGTTGGGGCCCCAAGGGCAAGCGCATCCGCGCCTTTGCTCCCCATGGCCACTGGCGCACGCTGACCTTCCTGGGCGCCCTGCGCCATGATCGAATGACGGCCCCGTTTGTCCTTGATGGACCGATCGACGGCGAAAGCTTCCGTGCCTACGTGGAGCAGCTGCTCGTTCCCACGCTTGAGCCTGGCGACATTGTCATCATGGACAATCTCGGGTCGCACAAATCCGCTGAGGTGTCGAAGATGATCCGGGCGGCCGGCGCCAAACTGCATTACCTGCCGCCGTACTCACCCGATCTCAATCCGATCGAGCAGGCCTTCTCCAAGATCAAGCACTGGATGCGCATGGCCCAGAAGCGCACCGTCGATGACACCTGGCGCCATCTCGGATCCCTTGTTTTGAGCATCCAGCCCGAAGAATGTTCCAACTACTTCCGAAACTCCGGGTATGCTTCCATCAAAATCTGAAACGATCTAGTTTCCGCGTGGCTACCCGGTTTCAGTCAATGCGGCATGATACATGCCAGACCCGTAATGCCCGAGGTAACCGGGCAGCGGCGCACCGCGCTTATGCCCCTCTGAAACATTATAGAAGCTGAGAGGGAGGCGCCGGCGGGCACAAGGCTGCGAATTCCATGTTAGGTCCGGATGGGAAGGGAGCTAGCTGAGCATGGAGACGCGCCGTGACCAAAAGCAGTGTAGCCCCATTCTGAAAAGCAGTGCGCAAGAGCTGGGTTCGTTGCCGTACGTGCAACGCCTGTTGCGTGCGCTGGTCGTA
>JAGWRJ010000406.1 GCA_028869725.1 Alphaproteobacteria bacterium
TGGATGGCAACCGTCATGTCCTTGGTGGTGTCGGTCTTGAGCCGATATTTGACCGCAGCCTTGAGCCCCACATAGGTGCCGAGCGTGGTCATGGGTCCGGAGTCGCCACCGGTCTTGCCCGGCTGATCGAAGCCGGCCGCATGCTTGGTCCCACGGGCAATGATGGGCAGCTCCTTGGGACCGATGCCGACATCCATCGCGGTGATGTAACGGCCACCAAGCTCATTGATCGCCTCGGCATAAGCAAGAAGGAGCCTCTCGGTAATGTCGGTATGGGGGTTTCCGATGATGACCGCCTTGCCACCGCCCAGGGGTAGCTCGGCCATCGCACTCTTGTAGCTCATGCCGCGCGAAAGACGCAGCACATCGGTGAGCGCCTCGTTGCTGTTCGCGTACGGGTACATGCGCGTGCCGCCGCAGGCCGGACC
The DNA here is from genome assembly GCA_028869725.1 of Alphaproteobacteria bacterium. Taxonomy (GTDB): domain Bacteria; phylum Pseudomonadota; class Alphaproteobacteria; order Micropepsales; family Micropepsaceae; genus Rhizomicrobium. The sequence continues at coordinate 429 of JAGWRJ010000406.1, forward strand.
AAGGGCGGTCGAATGGATGGCGATAATCGACTTGAGACCGCTCGCCTTGTCGTTGAAGAAGGCCACCGTCTCGTGGTGGTCAAAGTCCTCGGCTTCAAAAACACCCATGAGTCCCTAACTCCGCTATACATCCGCCAACATGAGGCGGGCGGCCCGGACAATAGCCCTCCAAAAGCGCAATTGGCTTGCCTTTTACGCACCTGATTTGCAACTTGGCTCCAGCTTCCGCCGCCTTCCTGGCAATAATCCGTGCCTCTGCGAACTGCCCTTTACAGTCCAAACGGGGCAGGCGTCTAATCTTCACCGCAAAGGCGCAAGAACACGTGCCCCAAGGAGATCCGGCGATGGTCGACCTCGATGCGCTACGACAGAAGCATCCTGAGATCCGCGACGACTTCACGATCGATCAGCATTGGGAGCGCTATGGTGTCGAAGAGCATGGCGTCTGGAAGACGCTGTTCAAACGGCAGATGGAGGTTCTGCCGCGCAGGGCCTGCGCTGAGTTTCTGGAAGGGGTTCAAAAGCTCGGGCTTGAGCCCGATCATATTCCACAATTCGAGCGGGCATCCGACACTCTCGAGAAACTGACCGGCTGGCGGGTGGTCGCGGTACCCTCACTCGTGCCCGATGACAACTTCTTTACGCACCTGGCTGCACGACGCTTCCCCGTGGGCCAGTTCATCCGCAGACCCGATCAGCTTGACTACATCGAAGAGCCGGATGTGTTTCATGACTTCTTCGGCCATGTGCCGATGCTCGCCCATCCCGTCTTCGCCGATTACATGGAAGCCTATGGCAAAGGTGGGCTTCGGGCACTGACACAGTTCAATGCGCTCAAGAACCTCGCCCGCCTCTACTGGTACACGGTCGAGTTCGGCCTCATCGCAAAGCCCGAGGGCCTTCGCATCTTTGGTTCAGGCATCGTCTCAAGCCGCGCCGAATCGATCTACGCGCTGGAAAGCCCCTCACCCAATCGGATCTTCTTCGATCTGGAGCGTGTCATGCGCACCGAGTACAGGATCGATGATTTCCAGGAGAGCTATTTTGTCATCTCGTCCTTCGAGGCTCTGATGGAGGAAACCTACAAGGACTTTGGCGCACTCTATAAGCGCCTTGCCACGGGCCCTAGCTATCGACCAGGCGACATCCTTCCCAGCGATCATGTCCACACAAGCGGCACCCACACCTATGTGGGCGGGAGCCACGCCGCAGCGTAACCGCATACCGCTTGTCGGCCTGCAATACGGAACAGAACGCGTAGACCTTGATTCAGGAGAGCCGGCTGACCGCGTCCACAACGCGCGTCACATCACCGTCATCCATGCCGACAAACATCGGCAGCGTCAGAATGTGCTCGGCCTCACGCTCGGCAACCGGACACAGCCCGGGCCTAAGCCCCCGGTCGCGATAGAACTTGAGAAGATGGACCGGCGTGTAATGCACATTGGCGCCTATCCCTTGCGCCCGTAAGGCAGCAAAGGCGCGATCGCGGTCGATCCCGTCGGCAA
>JAGWRJ010000407.1 GCA_028869725.1 Alphaproteobacteria bacterium
CCGCACGACACTGCTGCCACCTGGTCGCGGAGCAGGGGATTTTTCAGCATACCAGTCTTTTTCATGAAGGCGGCGCACTGGGCGAGCGCCACATAGCCTCCCGTGATCGCGGCGGTGCGGGTACCGCCATCGGCCTGCAGCACGTCGCAATCCAGTACGATCTGCCGTTCACCCAGGGCCGACAGGTCACACACGGCCCGCAGCGCGCGGCCGATCAGACGCTGAATTTCCTGGGTGCGACCTGACTGCCGTCCCTGCGCCGCCTCGCGGCGCATGCGATCATGGGTGGAGCGCGGCAGCATGCCGTATTCGGCGGTCACCCAGCCCCTGCCGGTGCCCTTCAGAAAAGCTGGCGCGGTGTCCTGCAGGGATGCCGTCACCAGCACGTGCGTGTCACCGCATTTGATGAGACAACTGCCCTCGGCGTGCTTGGCGAAGCCGGGTTCAAGCTGGATGGGGCGCAACTGGTCGGCCGCGCGTGAGGAAGGGCGCATTGTGGGGGGTACCTTGAAGTTGAGCATGACCGGCGCTACCTAGCCCTCTCGGGGCGCGCGCGCAATGCAAGCCCGGCGGCGGGCCCTTTTTCAACCCGAACAGAGGCTTAACTCCGGTGAACGCTGGTCCTCGCCATTCCGATGATGTCCGACGGCTCGCTACCGAGCTCGGTGAGCGCCCGCGCGAGGTCTTCCGTCACCTGGTAGACGCATTTCTGGCCTCCGGCGAGCCGGTCGGATCACGCACCCTGAGCCAGCGCCTACCCGTATCCCTCTCTCCAGCCTCGATCCGCAACGTCATGGCTGATCTGGAGGCTCTGGGGCTTCTGGCCTCACCGCACACCAGTGCCGGGCGCATTCCCACCGAAAAGGGCCTGCGCCTGTTTGTCGACGGCCTGCTGGAAGTGGGTGATCTTGACGCCACAGAGCGGGCCGCGCTCGAAAGCCGGATCAGCGGCACCGGACGAGGCCTTGAGGAGGTTCTGACCCAGGCTACGACGATGCTCTCAGGGCTGTCCCGCTGTGCCGGCCTGGTGGTGGCGCCGCGGCAGGATGGCGTCCTCAAGCATGTCGAATTCGTGCCCGCCGGAGCGGACAAGGTACTCGTTGTGCTGGTCAGCGAGGACGGCCAGGTCGAAAACCGGCTGATCAACGCCCCAAGCGGGCTGCCGCCTTCGGCGCTTGCCGAAGCGACGAATTACGTCAATGCCCGGCTACGCGGACGCACCCTTGAGAGCGCCCGCGGCGAAGTGGCAAAGGAGCTGGAAAGCCACCGCGCCGAACTCGATGCCCTGACGGCGAAGATCGTGGCCGAGGGACTCGCCATGCTGGCTGAGACGGGCGGTAGCGCCCGGCAGGCCGAGGAGAAGGTGCTCATCGTGCGTGGCGCCTCGCATCTGCTGGACAGCGTGGAAGCTCAGACCGATCTCGAACGCGTCCGTACGCTGTTCGATGACATCGAACGCAAGAACGATCTGGTACGGCTGCTTGAGCTGGCGCGTGATGGCGATGGCGTACGGATTTTCATCGGTTCAGAAAATCGCTTGTTCAGCCTGTCTGGATCTTCAATTGTTGCCGCGCCCTATGCCGATGCCAAAGGCAAGATCATAGGCGTTATTGCCGTATTGGGGCCGACGCGCCTCAACTACGCGCGTATCATCCCCATGGTGGATTACACGGCCAAGCTTGTAACCCGCCTTATTGCCTGAACAGGATACTTCATGAGCGATCAACACGAAGACGACTTGCCGGAAACCGAAGCTGCCGCAAATGGAGCGGAGCAGGCGGATGCGGAACTGGCCCGGCTCAGGTCGGAAATAGCCGAGCTCAAAGACCGGGCTCTGAGAGCCTTGGCAGAGGCGGAAAATACACGCAGGCGCGCCGAGCGTGAGAAGAAGGACGCCTCGCTCTACGCGGTCACCGCGTTCGCCCGCGACATGCTTCAGGTTGCCGACAATTTCGCGCGCGCCATACAGGCCTGTCCGGCCGACGTGCGCGAAGCGGCTGCCCCACAGCTCAAGGCAGTGATCGAAGGTGTGGAAGTCACCGACCGCCAGCTCATGTCCACGCTGGAACGCCACGGCATCCGGCAGATCGATACCTCTTCGGGAAAATTCGATCCCAACCTGCACCAGGCGATTGCCGAAGTGCCTGGCCGGGGTAAGCCTGCAGGCAGCATCGTCGATGTGGTGCAGGTGGGCTATCAGATCGGTGACCGCCTCCTCAGGCCAGCCATGGTGACGGTTGCCCGTCAGGAAACCGGCTCCGGCCAGGAGCCCGGCGCCCAGATCAATACTGAAGCATGAGCGCGCTTCGCCTTGTGGTGGCAGGCGCTGACGGCCGCATGGGTCGGGCATTGATCCGCGCCATCGCTAAGGCGCCCGACTGTGCGCTCAGCGGGGCCCTGGTGCTGGAGGGCCACCCCGATCTGGGCAGCGATGCGGGTGTGATGGCCGGCACACCTGCGCTCAACGTTGCCTTGAGCGCCGATCCGTTACCCCTGATCGCGCAGGCCGATGCGGTGCTCGATTTTACGGCGCCGGCCTTTTCGGTCGAGCTGGCCGCACTATGCGCGCAGGCCCGTATCGTGCATGTAATCGGTACCACGGGTTTTACTGAGGCGCACGAGGCCAGCATTCGCGCGGCAGCGCGCCATGCGGTGATCGTTAAATCGGGAAACATGAGTCTTGGCGTGACAGTCCTTGCCGATCTGGTCCGTCAGGCTGCGCGCGTGCTTGCTGACTACGACATCGAGATCGTCGAGCTGCATCATCGCATGAAGGCCGATGCACCATCAGGAACCGCACTTCTGCTTGGTGAGGCGAGCGCCCAGGCGCGCGGCGTTGCGCTCAAGGATCATGCCGTTTTCAGCCGGCATGGCCATACTGGTGAACGCAAGGCCGGAGCGATCGGCTTTGCTGCCGTGCGCGGCGGTACTGTTGTCGGCGAGCACCGCGTCATCCTTGCCGGACCCTCGGAACGCATCGAACTGAGCCATATCGCCGAAGACCGTGCCATCTTTGCCCATGGAGCTCTTGCTGCTGCCCGCTGGGGACAGGGTCGCAAGCCCGGGCTTTATGGCATGGGCGACGTACTCGGCCTCGATCAGTCGCGATAGGTTTTGGCTGCGTTCAGCGCGTGGCGCAGCGACTCAGCCAGACGCAGTCTTTCTTCGGGCGCCAGAAACCAGCCGAGTTCGAAGGAACGGCCGTGGCTGGAGACCAGCAGGTGACGTGGCTGCTCTGCTTCTTCCTCGATCCGCACATTGAGCCAGTAGGGATTGAGCGAGATTTCGCTCGGCGCGCCACGATGGGGATGGCGGGCAATGTGCAGACGGCTCAGGGTGAGCACGACGTGTTCATAGGTCTGCGCCGCCCGCCGGCATGCACGCAAGGCCCACGCCAGAA
>JAGWRJ010000408.1 GCA_028869725.1 Alphaproteobacteria bacterium
ATGGCATCTGCTCCACCACCTTCCTGGAACAGGCGTTTCGTACCGATTCCTATCGTATCACTGTGACCTTCCATGCCGATGGCAGCTGGAGCTATGTGCTGGAGACCATGCTGCTTGTGCGCGGGCGCTCTGAGCCGTTTTTGCACCGTGACGAGAACCGGCTCATCAAGGTTGGCGAGCCGGTGCCCAATCCCCTGATGCGCCTTGGCAGAAACTGAGCAGGCGGCAGACCTCTTTAGGTGTGGCCGGACAAGGTGCCGGTGGGCGATGCGGCGCGGCCCTGGACGGTAGCGTCGTGGATGCGCGGCGAGAGCGCCTTGCCGGCGGAACCATCGCACGGTAACGCCCCCGGGCACGTTGAAGCGTGTCTGTCGGCCGCCCTCTCATCCCTCCCACATATTTAACCTGCGCTGGCCGGCTCGGCCTGCGCCCAGGAGCGGTTCAGGTCGCGCCGGGGCAGAGCCCGCGCCAAAAGCCTCTGCAAGCCCGCCGCGTGGACGCTGGGGTGGGGTTGATATATCACGAATGATGTATTATACATAACTATAGAAATCTGAACTATTACTTTTACATGGTGATGGCGATGACGGGAGCAGCCTTCGATGATTAGCGCCGCCCAGATGCGTGCGGCGCGGGCGCTGGCCGGCATCGACCAGCGGCAACTCGCCGAAAAGGCTGGTCTGTCCGTGCCGACGATCCAGCGCATGGAAGCAAGCGAAGGGGTAATCCGCGGCAACGTCGATTCCTTGATCAAGATCGTCGAGGCTCTGGAGTCGTTCGGCATAGAACTCATTGGTGAAGGTGCGCTCAGCCAGGGCAGTGGCCGCGGCGTTCGGCTGAAAATCCGGACCCGTCCGGAACCGTCGGCCGAACCTGACGGGACTGCTCAATAGGACCGCCGCGATGCCGATCGTACTGCTACTGTTTGGCATCGCCGCATTGCTCGTTCTTGCGATCCTCGGCGTAGGTATTGCCGAGCGACGCTCAGCCACGCCCCTAGTGTATGGTACCAGCCTGCTGCTGTCGCTGGCGCTCCTCGTGGTCGGAGCACTGCACCTTCTTGCCAATGCACCGCCGGTCAGACTGACGTTGCCGCTGGGGCTGCCCTGGATTGGCGCGCATTTCCGGCTTGATGCGCTCAGCGCCTTTTTTGTCAGCGTCGTCGACCTCGGCGCGGCCGCCGCCTGTCTATACGGCATCGGCTATGGCGTGCATGCCGAGGAGCCATCGCGCGTGCGCCCGTTCGTTCCAGCATTCATCGCCGGCATGAACCTTGTTCTGCTCGCTGCCGATGCGTTCACCTTTCTTCTGTCCTGGGAGTTCATGTCCCTTGCCTCCTGGGCGCTTGTGATTGCCGACCATCGCGATCCGCGCACACTGCGTGCAGGCTATATCTACGCCCTGATGGCAAGCCTTGGCACGTTCGCGCTGCTGCTTGCTTTCGGCCTGCTCGCCGGCGCCCATGGCAGCTATGCCTTCGCAGCGATGCGCGCGGCACACGTGACACCTTCTCTCGGCGCGCTGGTTCTCGTGCTCGTCGTACTGGGTGCAGGTTCGAAAGCGGGCCTTGTGCCCTTGCATGTCTGGCTGCCTGAGGCCCATCCCGCAGCGCCAAGCCATGTCTCGGCGCTGATGAGTGGGGTCATGACCAAGGTCGCGGTCTATGCCGTAATCCGCATCGTCTTCGACCTTCTCGGCGCGCCACAGTGGTGGTGGGGCGTGGTATTTCTGGCGCTGGGCGGGGCGAGTGCCCTGATGGGGATTCTCTATGCCCTATTCGATGCCGATCAGAAGCGTGTCCTTGCTTTCAGCACCATCGAGAACATCGGCTTCATTTTTGTTGCGCTCGGGCTTGCACTCGCCTTTCACGCCGACGGATTTCAGGCGGCTGCGGCGCTCGCACTCACCGCGGCGCTGTTCCACGTTCTCAATCATTCGCTGCTCAAGGGGCTGCTGTTCTTCGGAGCAGGTGCAGTCCAGCATGCTGCGGGTACACGCAACATGGAGCAGCTGGGCGGTCTCATTCACCGCATGCCGGTCACGGCAGTGTGCGTTCTGGCCGGCTGTGTGGGAATCGCGGCGCTGCCACCTCTGAACGCCTTTGCCTCTGAATGGCTGACCTTTCAGGCCATTCTCTTAAGTCCGGCCTTGCCGCAATGGGCGCTGAAGCTCCTCGTGCCGGCGGCGGGGGCGCTTCTGGCACTTGCCGTGGCACTCGCAGCGACCTGCTTTGTCCGCTTCTATGGCATGAGCTTTCTTGGTCGCCCGCGCACGCGGGCAGCGGCAGAGGCGTGCGAAGCCGATGGCTTTTCGCGTGCAGCGATGCTGATATTGACCGGGCTCTGCCTCCTTGCCGGCCTTTTTCCCGGCGTCGTGATCGATGCCCTTGGGCCTGTCAGCACAAGCCTGCTTGGTCAGCACATGCCGGTGCAGTCCAGCCTGCCCTGGCTGTCCATCGTCCCCATTGCGGCAAGCCGCAGTTCCTATAACGGACTTTTGGTATTCGTGTTCATCTCGCTGTCGGCAGGCATCGTTGCGACCTCCATCCATATCTTCGCCTCGCGTCGGGTCCGCAGGG
>JAGWRJ010000409.1 GCA_028869725.1 Alphaproteobacteria bacterium
ATGGCAGCACGGCGACCTCGATCCTGACCGGACTGGCGGTCGATGAGCGCTTTGCGCGCACTGATCTCAGCGGACGCACGGATTTCCTGAGCGATGCGCTGAACAGCACCATTGCTCTGACCAACAGCGCGGGGGCGATCGTGGAGCAGTACAGCTACGATCCATATGGCACCACGACTGACAGCGTGAGCGGCTTCGACAACCCGTACCAGTACACCGGGCGTGAGAACGACGGCGATGGCCTGTACTACTACCGGGCGCGCTACTACGCGCCAGCAATGGGGCGATTCATCAGCGAAGATCCACTCGGATTTGCGAGCGAAAGCGAGAATTTTTATGCCTATGTCGGGGATAACCCGCTGACGTACACCGATCCGTTTGGACTGTGTGGTTGCAAGAGGCCGAAAGATGCCAGTCGGGTGAATAATCCACACTTGGGCAGAAACGTGCTTGTCGGTGCCGGGGTCACTGCAGTGGTAGGCATAGTGGCGCTTAATGTTATTGGGTTTCCAGAAGCTGAGGCTGCTGAAGGAGCTGGGGCGATCACATATGCTTCTGTATATGGAGCCGATGGCGCTACAGCGCTAGCGATCATGGACGCATTAGCGGGAGAGCCCATGATGACACGAATTCTACTTTCTTTCGCAGGGGCGGCCAACGGTGGTGCCGTAGGAGCTATCACGGGGTTCCTCTATACATCTCCGCAATCTGCTAATTGTCCATAAAGTCGGGTGCGAGATGAAATTCAGGAACTTTATTGCGTGGTCGAAGAAGTCAGCTTTAGGTCATGTCATTATATTTGAGGTGATTGGAGTAACACCTTTGTTGTTGGCTTTTTTAAGTTTGTCTTACTCGGACGGCACTCTTACATTCAGTCGGTTCGTATATATCGCCGCTTTATGTGTTCTGTGTATGGCAGTCACAGGGCTGTCCAGTTGGTTTACGTTCACATTGCCGCTAATAAGAAAGACCCGAAACCAGAGAAATCGATAAATCACGCAACGGAGTAAAGGGGACGAAGGCTGAGGTTTCCCCACAGGGCCTCAGGGTCGCACAGCCAATGCTCTTGACCTGCCTGCCGATTTTCGGACCAGCTGAAAGTTGAGAAGATGGCTCCCGCCCGTGAAGCGAGGAGTCTATGAGGTAGGTGCGGTTCAGCGAAGAACAGATGGTCAAGATTTTGCGGGAGGCGGACAAGACGCCCGTCGCGCAGGTGGCCAAGCAGTATGGGATCAGTGAGCAGACGGTCTATGTGTGGCGCAAGCGCTACGGCAAGCTGGAGACGGCTGACGTGCGGGAGTTGCGCGCGCTGCAACAGGAGAACGTCCGGCTGAAGAAGCTGCTGGCCGAGCGGGATCTGGCCATCGAGGTGATGAAGGAGATCAACGCAAAAAAATGGTGAGCGCGCCCGCACGTCGGCAGCAGGTCCATTACGCGCGAGCGCGCGGCCTGTCGAGTCGAACCGCGTGCGCGCTGATGAACGTGTCCCGATCGACGTTGAATTACCAGGCGCGACAACCGGTCAGGGACGCGCCGGTGATCGCAGTGATGCGCGAGCTGTCGGCGCAGTATCCGCGGTTCGGATATCGGCGCATCGGGGTGTATCTGGAAAGGGCCGGTCACCCGATGAGCTGGGATCGCACGCACCGGTTGTGGAAACTGGCGGGACTGCAGGTGCCGCGCAAGCGGCCGCGGCGCCGTGTTGCCAGCCAGCGTCCACGGCCGTTGCCAGCGACGGGCCCGAACCAGGTGTGGGCCTATGACTTCGTGTTTGACGCCTGCGCCAACGGCCAGCAGCTCAAGTGCCTGACCCTCATCGATGAGTGGACGCGCGAGAGCTTGGAGATCGACGTCCAGGGAGGCATCCGTTCCGGCCGCGTGATCGAGGTGCTCAGCCGTTTGATCAGCGTTCACGGCGCACCGAAGTACCTGCGTTCGGACAACGGCCCTGAATTTGTCAGCCGCGCCGTGCTGAAGTGGTTGCACAAGTCCGGCATCGACACAGCGCTCAGCGACCCTGGCAAGCCGTGGCAGAATGGCTCGGACGAGAGTTTCAACGGCAAGTTTCGCGACGAGTGCCTGAGCATGGAATGGTTCCGCTCGCGCGCCGAAGCCAAGGTCGTCATCGAGCAATGGCGCCAGCATTACAACGCGGACCGCCCGCACTCGAGTCTGGGCTACCTGACGCCGTTGATGTTTAA
>JAGWRJ010000410.1 GCA_028869725.1 Alphaproteobacteria bacterium
CGTGTCTTTGCTCACTGGCAGGATGCTGGTGATGTTGGCGCTCACCGTGAAGTCGCCGAACGGGGGATGCTTGCTGTAGTAGCCGTTGAGGTAGGCGGCGGTGTCGCTGCTCGCCATGGCGTAGACGCGATGGATCAGCGCTTTCTGGGCTGCTGGGTCCGGGATGACGGTCCTGGCGTTCCAGATCCAGTTGGCGACCTGCGCCTCGATGATGCGTTGGTCGACGGCGCCGCCCGAGACCGGTTGCGCCATGGCGACCGGATTCCCCATCTTGTCGATCGCCACCACGTAGGGCTTGATCTTGGACTGGGCGCCGATGAAGACGACGCCGGTGACGGCGATTGCAGCGACTACCAGCGCGCCAATCGCCGCGTAGCGCCAGCTCTTGGCGCGGGCAATTGCATCGCCGTAGCGCTCATCCCACACGCGGCGCGCGTTCAAATAGGGGTTGACTTCCGCCATCATTCCTCCAGTGCATGGGTGACGGGCCAAGGGCCCTCACCTGGATTGCGCAGGAGGTTGCAGTAGGTGCCGCTTGATGCGGTCAACGGACTTCGTTGGCGGTCGCGGCGTCGCGTGGAGCTGGCTGAAAGAAGTACATTTGGAATGTGTCAGAGAGGAACGCCGGTATGCCAGCTAACGCCAAACCAAAACGCACCCTACTTGCTTATTGTGCCCTCGCGGAACGCTTGAATAGGCCAGGGGCCGGAGTGGTCCAAGCGCTCACCCCATTTCTGGCGGAAGCGTGCCGCGCATTCGCCGGCGAGCTCTTCGATGCCAGCAAATTCTCAGCAGCAGTCGCCGAAAACTTTGGTATTCGCATCCCCCGGCTTGCTGCTTTGGGACTTGCAGAGCATCTCGAAAAGGAGGGGCTGCTTACAGCGGTACCAGGCCAAGCGCTGTCTACGGTTTACCAATACGCCCCGGTCAAAGAAATCACTGCAGACCTTGGAGCGTCCGCGGTCACCGAGGCAGAGATAGAGGCCGTCCTCCGGTCTTTCGTCGAGTACTGCAAAACCGACCCGCGATTAGCGTCGATCGAGGAAGATCATTTACATACAGCCTTCTTGGACCGACTGCTCAATATTGATTCGATGCACCTCCTCTCTCGCAAGGAGGGTTCGATTGCGGCCCGCAAGGGAACCGAGACCATCGTCCTGAAAAAAACTGCTGGCGTGACGGATCCACAAGAGCTCGCGGAACTGCATCTTGATTTCGTCGTTTCGCAGTATCTTCTGGACTTGCGTGATCGCAATCCCGCGGCCTTCGATCGCGTCTCCGACGTAGCCTTCGCCAATATGGCTGCGGAAGCCTTGGCCTGCTTCAACGAGCCTCCAACAACGCAGGCGGCTCTTACCGGTCTGACGGTCTACTTGGACTCGCCGCTCCTACTTGACATGCTAGGCGTCAACTCCGACTACTCGGATTATGGCAGCGAACTATTGGAATCGATTAAGGCAAGTGGCGCAACTCCTGCGGTTTTTGATCATTCGGTCCTCGAAGCCGAGAGCGTGGTCAGCGCACAATTGACTTATATGCGATCAGGCATCAACCAAGCGACGTCGAGATGGGGTGTCACAGCCAAGCCCGACCTTCTCAATGCACTCATCGGTAACGTTGGCGAACGTGCATCTAAGCGTTTGGCTATTGAGATTCACCGAGACCCCGAGTTAAATCTGCATCGACGTGACGCCAGCACGGTGGGCGACATCGAAGCCGACATGAACGCGCGCATGCAAGCCTGGGGCACTGTGGAATCACGTGAGTATGATAGAAAGTCAGTGTGGTCCATGCTATCGATCCGAGACACAAGTGCGCCGTGTACTCGTGTGTGCGATTCCAAATGGCTGCTCCTGGCTCGTAACACCGCACTTGTGAACATTGCAAACACAGCTTGGATGACGTGGCTGAAGGGTACGACCCGGCATAGCCATAGCCACATTGAAAAATGGGCTCCAATCGCGATGTCGGACAAGCAATTCGCGGGCTATCTTTGGCTACGCGGCGGCGGCCATGATGGCTCGATATCCAGAGCCCGCCTGCTTGCCCATTGCTCTGCAGCGGTTCGTCCGCGAGCCGATATCAAGGCCAGAGCCTACAACCTCGTTCTCGACCTCGATGGAAAACAGGAAGCCGATGACGTTGCAGCGCTTCTAGAAGATCGCGAAGGTGCTCGAGCGCTTATGCGGGCGACCCGAGGAGACCCTGAGGATGTCACCAAAGACCGCCTCCCATATATCCTTGAGCAGGTCAGGCTGGCTGCTGGTGAATATGCCGCAAGCGTTGTGCGTGCCGAGGGCGAAAAGACGCTGGAAGCGGCGCGAGTAGCTCATGCTGAAGAACTCGCATCTGCTCTAAATGCAGCCAAAGCCATAGTAGAAGCGAAGAACGCCGAAGCCCTATTGGCTCGGGAGAAACTTCTTCAGGCGGAGCTAGATACCAATGCGTTGGCTGCACAGAATGCGGAACTGCAACGATCCCTAGAAGCTGCAGCGAGAACTGAAAAGAAACGACAAGAGCAGATTCTTCATGCCGCATTCAGGGCTGGAAAAACGAGGTATATCGTATTGCGCTGGTCTGCCGCATTGGTATTTTCGGCGCTGAGCGGGATGGCTGCTTGGCTGTCCAGCAGGCAACCTGCAATATCCATTACTGTCACCGTTGTGCTGGGTTTCATTGGATTTTGGTTTGTGCCAGAGATTCTGGACCGGCCCCTTCATTGGGCCGCCATGCGCCGTCTAAGGCTCGTCGCCGCCCTGAAGGATGCTTCAGTGCCGATTCCTACAACTCGTCCCGATTTCCGGCAATCGAGCTGGGCATTCAAATTTGATGGATCGGAACTGACTGCAACGAGCGACTAAGATCGCCCCAGAGTCAATCTGGGCACCCAAATTCCCAGTCACTTGCCTATTCGCTGCCCGAGCATTGTCTGCAACAGCTTGCTCCCAGGATGCGATCTCTCAATCAAATCGCGGGTCTGCGCTTGCACTTGATCGACTGCGACCCCTGCTGCCGAAGCGGCTTGCATCGCCGCTGTATAGGCATCGAGCACATCACTGCCCGTGATGTCGTAGCCATACCCGAGCGCCATCCAGTGCAATGCCGCCAGACCGACTGTGAGCGCAAACTCAGGCTGCTTCTCCGCATAGTCACGGGCGGCACGCGTCAGGGTGCGCGGGTCAGCCGATGGGTGCCTGGCCAACTCGGCCGCCACCTCGAAAACCCCCGCATCCTTGGCCGCGGCGAACCACTTGCCCTCGTTGCCCGGCGTGCTGGCAACGAGATCGCGCAGGATCGTTTCCTTCGGAATTCCCGGGTACTTCCTGGCGATGGTCCGGAACGTCGCCAGATAGGTGGTGCCTTGATTCGCCTCGATCGCAAAGCGCTTGTACGCCTCTTCCGCGAGACCCGATTCCAGCAGGATCGACTCGCACGCCTGGGCGATCTGCCAGACAGGGTCATTGAGTCCGCGCGATTCCTCGGCATAGCGCAAGGCCTCGGCCCGCTTGCCCATGGCCACCAGTGCCTTCACACCCCAGCGCCGGTCGCGCCACCACTTGAACGGGGCTTTCTCGAGGAGCGCCAGAAGTTGCTCGTAGCGCCCTGCGGCGTACAGGCAGGCAAGACAGGCGGCGGTGCCGCCGTAGTACCGATGCTCACTTCGAGGTGATCCCCAGGCCGACTCCAGACCCGGCAGGAACTCGTCCGCCCAGGCCACCGCGATCTCGGGCGTGACGCACAGATCACCCCAGAGTTCACCCAGGGCTTCGATGTAGGACATGCCGTCATTCTCGACGGCGGCCCATAGTCGCTGCAGCCAACGCTGCCGCACACCGACATCCACAGTTGCTGCAGCGATGATCGGCACCAGGGTGTCGATAGCCTTGTTCACCGCCGATCCGATCGCCCCCGAAGAACTGTCCACCTGCTCCAATGCGGGAGAGAGTTTTTCCAGCAGGATGATGACGCCTTCCGCGGCAAGAACAGGCTCCTTGCGAGACATCGCTTTGATCTCGGAGACCGCTTCCTTGATCCGCTGGATCGGAAGAGCCGACCGCCAGCCGAACGCGCCACGGCGGAACTTCGGTGCGAACTGCCAAGCGTGCATGGTCAAGGGCTCTTTCCTGTTTGTCGCCAAAATCTCCGATCTCCGTCAGTCGTCGCCGGCCGGCTCCATCGCTGTGGGTCGATCATTGCGAGCATTGCCGCCGGTAGTCATCACCGGCTAGGCATCTGATTCTTCAGCCTCGGCTGGTGATGCCTGCTGTGCCATCCTAGCCTTCTCGAGCGCTGCAGCTACAGACAAGCTGGCGACGCAAAAGCCGAACCACAGGCCCAGTTTCCAGTCCACCGGCTTCAGCATCAAGACCGCGAAGGTCACGGCGTTGACCAGTTTGATGAGCACGATCAGCAGCGCCCTGGGATCATGACGCCAAGCATGCGCGACGCGCGCTCGCATGGCATCCACAAGTTCGTCTCGCAGCACATTTCGCGCCATGCCTTACTCCGAATGACCGAGGCGAATCTGGATTCCACCGCCGCCACCTTCATGGCGTGCGATGTCGTCCTTGGTCCCTGCAGCGCGTCCCAACCCGTCTTTCATCACGTTCCATGGGGATTTGCCTTCGTCGCCCTTCTTGCCCGCTTGCATTCCTGAGTCACTGGCTCCCGCTCCAGTCGGTAGGTTCGGTGCGCCCAGCGAGTCCCCGCCACCCGTTGCCGAAGCTGTCGGACTCGCACTTGAAGAAGCCGCTGACGCGCCTGCGCCACTTTGTCCATCCTGCTTGAACCGCGTCGAAAGCGGGCTGGCAGGGCCAGCCTGCAACTGCCCTTGCGTAAGCTTGTCGGTCATCATCGACTGCGCTTTCGCGCCGGTCACCGCGGTGCTCGGCGTCACAGTGCCTTTGCCCACCCCAGCGCCTGAATTGCCCATTCGACCAGCGTCCGCAACCGATTTGGAAGGAGCGCCCGATGCGGGAACAGGGCCGCCTGGCGCACTCCCGGCCCCACCCACGCTGCCCATTGAACGAGCTCCTGGCTTCGATCCGCCAATGCTTCCGGCTGACGTGCCGCCGGCGCCGGTCATGGCCCCGAGCGACGCGAGCTTGTCCGCGCCGCCGATCCCGCCAGCGGCAGCGCCCGAACCAGCGGTGCCCGCGCCCACGAGCCCGGCAAGTTTGTCCAGTCCGCCTTGAGCAGCGCCCACGGCGCCGGCATAGCCTGCGACTGCCGCAGCGCCTGCGCCGGCCACACCACCCGCAACGCCAGCCGCGGCGCCCATCGTGTTGCCCAGACTCATGCTGGGTGAGCCATTGAGCATGCTGCTCGCGATGCCTGGGACCGTGACGCCCATGGCACCGTAGACCAGCGAGGACACACCGATGGCGATGGGGGCCTGTGGAGAGAACGTGTTGGGGTTTGTCGCGAAGCCATGCAAAGTCGTGATCCAGCCATCAGCCAGGGACTGGCCAAGCCCGGTGATGAGGTACAGAACGAAGAGCTTGATGCCAATGCTGAAGGCGTAGCCGAAGTACTTTTCTGCGAACGGCTGCGTCCACTTGCTGCCGTTGAACCCCAGCAGCAAGGCTCCGCCGCCGATGATGAGGTAGCTCTCAATGTTGGCGATGAGGATCTGCACAGCCAGCAGCGCGTAGGCAGCCATCACCATGATGGATGCGAGGACCGTCCCCAGGAAGAAGCCGAGCGAATCGATCGGATGCATGACAGAGCTCACCTTCCCTTCGACCGTCCACATCGCATTGGAAATCCCGAACCCCTGGCCAAACACGGTCGATGGGTCCAGTGCTGGGGATGCCGAGGCGGGCGACGCCGCCCCCA
>JAGWRJ010000411.1 GCA_028869725.1 Alphaproteobacteria bacterium
ACTGCCGGACTGCGCTACAGCTACGACAAGAAGTATGGCTACAATTACCTCGACTACCAGCTCCCGATAGCCTGCGGCGGCTCCTGCGCCATCACGCAAGGCCCGTTCTCGCAAAACTGGGGACAGTGGACAGGAAAGGGCGAGCTTAGTTACCGCTTCAATACCGATGTCATGGCCTATGCCAGCGCATCGCGTGGCTACCTGTCGGGCGGCAATATCATCGGCCTTGCCCACATCTATGGTCCGGAGAGCACGTGGTCATACGAAGCCGGCCTCAAGTCGCGCTGGTATGATGGGCGGTTGCAAGTCAACCTCGCCGCCTACCGCGAACAGATCTCTCATCTGCAGGTATTTGTCCAAAGCTCGACGGAATCCGGCATCAACAACGTAAACGGCACCACCGACGTCCAGGGCCTCGAAATGGAGTTGGATGCAATCCCCGTCGACGATCTGCGCGTCAATCTGACCACGACCCTTACCGATGCGCACTATGGCACCTACATCACCACAGATACGCGCTTTGGCGGGCCAGGACCTGGCTGCAATGCGGTGACCCTGCTGTGCAATTTTGCGGGCCATGAACTGAACCAGACTCCGCCATACACGGTGGACATCGGCGCGGAATACAACTTCAACACCAGCTGGGGGACAATCACGCCGCGGGTGGACACCTACTTCTCGGGCCGGGTGCAGTTCCTGCCAGACAATTACTGGACGTCCGTACAGCCTGCCTACCATACGACCAATCTTACCCTCACGTGGAACTCCAATGATGGCCGCTACAGGGTCGAAGCCTTCGTCCATAACCTTGAGGATTCCGCGGTCATCTCCAATGATGGATTGCAGTCCATCACACTGGGCCAGCAAATGCTCGAGCCGGACAACTTCGTCTATTACCCGCCGCGCACCTTCGGCATCCGCTTCGGCGTGAATTTCTAGGTCGCCTATGGCTCATGAGACCATCCGCATCGAACGCGACGGAGAGGTCGACTGGCTGACGCTCAATCGGCCTCACCGTCTCAACACCATCACCGGAACCATGGTGCGTGAGCTTTGTGCGTATTTTGAGGGCCTCCACCAAGACTACACCTGCCGGATCGTGGTCATGCGCGGTGCGGGACGGGCCTTCTGCGCGGGCCTGGACATCAAGGAGCATCTGGGCGGCGACCGTGTCCCGGAAAAGGCGGGGCGTGAGGAGAGCGGCTATCACCTCTTCGACATCGTCAAGCTGATGCGCAGCTGTCCGCAGCCGATTATTGCGCTTGTGCAAGGTCCCGCCTGTGGCGGTGGTTTTGCCCTGGCTCTGGCCGCCGATCTGCGCATTGCGGCCAGAAGTGCACGCATGAACGATGCCTTCATTACGCTCGGCCGTTCGGGCTGCGAATTGGGCCTTAGCTATTTTCTTCCACGTATAGTGGGATTGGGACTTGCAACCGAGCTGATGTACACGGGCAACTTTATTGACGCGCCCCGGGCACTTGCTGCGGGCCTCGTATCTCGCGTGGTGGAGGACGAGCAACTGGAAGCCGCCGCACAGGAACTGATCGCGCCGATGCTCCACGCCTCCCCGCTGGGCTTGCGCATGACCAAAGAAACCCTCAACCGCATCCTCTCGACCAATGACCTGGATACCGCCATTGCACTCGAAGAGCGCGCGCAGGCGATTTGCGGGCGCGGCCCTGAGTTTCGTGAAGCGATGAATGCCTTTCTGGAGAAGCGGGCGCCGCAATATGGCCGCGCTGCGGAGTCCAAGAGCTCAAGCTGAGGCCCCGAATACCGTCGTGAGCCAGGTCTTATGGATCGAGCGTGGCGGGCACCAAACGCAGACGCAATTGTGCGAGCAGCCCAGCGCTCACCCAAGCCGGCATCGGATGGCTGCGCACAGCGCAAAGGCGCGGGTGCCCCCCGGCCTGCCCTTCCCCTCGCCCCGCCCGGAACCTTGGACACATCGAAAGCGGCTGTCAGCCATTGCACAGCCCGAGAGCCGATCGCTCGCGCGGCCACTGGCTCCGCAATTCACCCACCCGATCGGTGATCCCCCAGAGCTCACCATGATATTCAGGCGGGTGATCGTGGTCCGCGCTCAGGCCTATCAGAACCCGTTACTCTTGCGGGCGCAGCCCCAGGCGGGCGGGCCGGCAACAGCCGGCTCGCCCGCCCTTCCCCTCAGACAATTGGCGCGTCAGTACTGATACGGGTAGGGCGCACAG
>JAGWRJ010000412.1 GCA_028869725.1 Alphaproteobacteria bacterium
CATCGCAGCGATCTGACCGTGCGCCACGCAGCAAAGCGGGCCGACGCACGGGAATGTTCCACCGGCGAGCAGAAAGCCCTGCTCATCGCGATAGTTCTGGCCCAGGCATTTGAACTTGCCCATAATGCCGGCGCGCCCGCGCCCATCCTGCTGCTCGACGAGATCGCTGCCCATCTGGATGCGGTCCGCAGAGCCGGATTGTTTGCCGAGATCGAGGCCCTGGGTACCCAGGCCTGGATGACCGGCACCGACCTATCCTTGTTCAGCGGCACCGGTGCGCACTGCTATTGCGTTGAAAACGGCCGCTTCATCCTGCAGAGCTGACATGTCCAATCCAGGTACTCCCAACGAATACGAATATGGCGCCGAGAGCATCAAGGTGCTCAAGGGCCTTGATGCTGTACGCAAGCGCCCCGGTATGTATATCGGCGATACGGACGACGGTTCGGGCCTGCACCACATGGTCTACGAGGTCGTCGATAATGCCATCGACGAAGCGCTCGCGGGCTATGCCGACATTGTCGAGGTTACACTCAACCCCGATGGGTCCTGCACCGTATTCGACAATGGACGCGGCATTCCCACCGATATCCATACTGGTGAAGGCGTATCGGCAGCTGAAGTCATCATGACCCAGCTCCATGCTGGCGGAAAGTTCGAGCAGAACGCCTACAAGGTTTCCGGCGGCCTGCACGGCGTCGGTGTATCGGTTGTCAATGCACTGAGCGAATGGCTCGAACTGCGTATCTGGCGCTCGGGGCAGGAGCATGTCATGCGCTTTCATGACGGCGAACCCGATGCACCACTCGCAGTAGCAGGGCCGGCAAACGGCAAGCGCGGAACCCAGGTCACGTTTCTGCCATCGCCGCGCACCTTCACCCGCACCGAATTCGATTACGCCACGCTCGAGCACCGCTTACGTGAGCTTGCCTTTCTCAACTCCGGCGTGACCATCAAGCTCAGCGATCAGCGCGGTGTCGAGAAAAAAGAGACCAGGCTGCACTACGAGGGCGGTCTCGAAGCCTTCATCCGCTATCTTGATCGCGCCAAGAACGGACTCATTCCTGCGCCACTCCTGATTACGGGAGAGCGCGACGGGATTACGGTGGAAGCCGCGCTGTCGTGGAACGACAGTTATCATGAGAGTATGTTGTGCTTCACCAACAACATACCCCAGCGCGATGGCGGGACCCATCTGGCCGGATTCCGGGCAGCCCTCACCCGCGTTGTGATTAAATATGCCGAAGACAGCGGTATAGCCAAAAAGGAAAAGGTTCAGATCACCGGTGATGACTGCCGCGAAGGCCTCACCTGTGTATTGTCGGTCAAGGTCCCAGACCCCAAATTCTCGTCCCAGACCAAGGACAAACTGGTTTCGAGCGAAGTCCGTCCGGTGGTCGAAAGTGTTGCCACCGATCAGATCGGACGCTGGTTCGAAGAGCATCCAGTCGAAGCCAAGTCCGTCGTCGGCAAGGTGGTGGAAGCTGCCGCCGCGCGTGAAGCAGCGCGCAAGGCCCGTGAGCTGACGCGCCGCAAGGGCGCGCTCGACAGTGCCTCACTTCCGGGCAAGCTCGCCGATTGCCAGGAGCGCGATCCCGCCAAATGCGAACTCTTCATCGTCGAGGGCGACAGCGCCGGCGGCAGCGCCAAACAGGCGCGCAACCGCAACAACCAGGCCGTGCTGCCGCTGCGCGGAAAAATCCTCAATGTCGAGCGCGCTCGCTTCGACAAGATGCTGAGTTCCGATGCGATCGCCACACTCATCACCGCACTGGGTACTGGCGTCGGTCCGGAAGAGTTCAATCTGGAGAAACTGCGCTATCACAAGGTCATCATCATGACCGACGCCGACGTTGATGGCGCCCATATCCGTACGCTGCTTCTGACCTTTTTCTACCGGCAGATGATGCCCCTGATCGAACGCGGCCACCTCTTCATTGCCCAGCCACCGCTCTATAAGACGACCCGGGGCAAATCCGAGCGCTATCTGAAGGACGAACGCGAACTTGAGGATTTTCTCGTCGCCGAAGGCTCGTCCGGCGCCGCCCTCACCCTCCATACCGGTGAAACATTGACCGGAGCCGATCTGGACCAGGTGGTCACCAAGGCCCGTCAGGTCAAGGCTGCGCTCGACGGATTTCCTCCGCAGTTCCCACGCTTCGTTCTCGAACAGGCGGCAATCGCCGGCGCCCTCAACCCGGACATTCTGGCCGACCCTGCCAAGGCCGTTGAGGCGGCCAATTACATCGCCCGCAGGCTTGATCTGCTGTCTGATGAGACCGAGCGGGGGTGGAAGGGTGAACCTTCCGCCGACGGCGGGCTCAAGTTCTGGCGCGAATTGCGCGGGGTACGCGAGGTGGTGGCGATTGATGGGGTGCTGATCGCCAGTGCGGATGCACGCCGTCTCGACAAGATGAAGGATGAACTGCAGGCGCACTATCTGCGTTTCGGCACCCTCAGGCGCAAGGACGAGAGTGTCGAGGTACGCTCACCCAGCCAGCTGCTCGATGCCATTTTCGCCTGGGGCAAGAAGGGCATCGCAATGCAGCGCTATAAGGGCTTGGGCGAGATGAACCCCGAGCAGTTGTGGGAAACCACCCTGGACGAGCATGCGCGCACGCTTCTGCGGGTCAAGATCGAACATGCCGACGAAGCTGAAGACCTCTTTGCCAAGCTGATGGGCGAAATCGTAGAGCCGCGCCGCGAGTTCATCCAGGATAATGCTCTCAACGCGGAACTCGATATCTAGCCTGCATGTGATAGCTTGCAAGCGCCCAAAACATGACGAGCAGAAAGTAAATTGGATCATTTCCAACATAGACCGAAAAGAAATGTCCTGGGTGACCTTGCCCCGTCTTTTTATCCAGGGGACGCTGGAATCCGGCGGTTGATTTTCTCCATCTGCTCCGGTGAAGCAATAGGCCAAGGCGCGGAGCCATTGCGGAGCGCAGCGCCTTGGTCCTGTTGCGGTACGAATTTGGCCGCATAGACGGCTGGCGTCAGCCAGCCGATACTTGAATGGGGCCGTACGTCATTGTAGTCGCGCCGCCACTCTTCGAGGGCATTGCGGGCCTGAGGTAACGACGTGAACAGGGTCTCGTTTAAAAACTCGTCCCGGAGGCGGCCATTGAAGCTCTCGATGAACGCGTTTTGTATCGGCTTACCAGGATCGATGTAGTGCCAGTTCACGCCGCTCTCTGCCGTCCAGGAGAGGATCGCATTGCTGGTGAGCTCCGTGCCATTATCGCTGCCAATCGTTCTGGGCTTGCCGTGACGGGATATCAGACGGTCGAGTTCGCGGGCCACTCTTTTGCCCGACAGCGAGAAATCCGCCACGGTGGCCAGGCACCGACGGGTGCACACATCGTAGATGGCCAGGATCCGGAAGCGGCGGCCACTATCGAGCTGATCGGAAACAAAATCCAAAACCCACAGATCGTGTGGCCTGGCCGGAACCGGCATCGGAGTTCGAGTGCCAAGGGCGCGTTTACGCCCACCTCTCTTGCGTACCATGAGCCGTTCCTCCCGATACATGCGGAAAAGCCGCTTGTGGTTGACCGTAAAGCCCTCCCGGCGCAGGAAAATGAGGAGCCGGCGGTAACCGAAACGGCGTCGCTCGCGGGCCAGGGCGACGAGCCGCTCACGCAGCTTTGGGTCATCCGGCCGGCGCGAGCGGTAGCGGACGGTCATCCTTACACAGCCAATCACTCGGCACGCCCGCCGCTCGCTCATCTCAAAGGCTGTCTTGAGATGGGCGACAGCTTCCCGCCTGGCAGCGGGCGTTACCATTTTTTTTGCAGCAGGTCCTTCAGCGCGGAGTTGTCCAACATGGCATCGGCCAACAGCTTCTTCAGCCGGGAGTTCTCCGCCTCCAGCGTCTTCAGCCGCTTGGCCTCCGAGACATCCATGCCCCCGTACTTGCTCTTCCAGTTATAGAACGTTGCCAGGCTGATCCCATGCTTGCGGCACAGATCCTCGGTCTTGAAACCCAGCTCGTGCTCCTTCAGCACCCCGATGATCTGCTCTTCGGTAAATCGTGAACGCTTCATGCTCTGGTCCTTCCCCAAAGGGCCAGATTCCACTTCAACCTGGATTAATCCTCGGGGGCAAGGTCAAGGTTACTTCAGGTTGCACAGCTATGACCACATCGAAGCCAAAGCTTGCTGTTTGGAAGTTTGCTTCGTGCGACGGCTGCCAACTGTCGCTTTTGGACTTGGAAGACGAGATACTTAGAGTCGCAAAAAGGATCAAAATTGCCTATTTTTTGGAAGCTTCGAGCGCTACGGATTCCGGCCCCTATGACCTATCTCTGGTCGAAGGATCGATTACGACCGCTCATG
>JAGWRJ010000413.1 GCA_028869725.1 Alphaproteobacteria bacterium
AGGAACAATTGCTCCGTATACACACTAAGTCCCAGTACAGGCTGGCGGACCGGCACCGAAAGCGGCGCTCGCGCCCGTACTGTCAGAAACGCTTGCTCGTTGAAGCCTTTCCGGGCCAACTTCACATCATTGCGAATGACAAGCAGCACACCGTCCCACATTTTGTCGAAGCGGCGGCGCGAGATAATCTGCATGCCGCGCGCCGGGTCGGCAAAGAGCACGCTTGTATCATTGACCGCCCGGATTACCACAAAATGCCGGTAGCCGTTGACCTGCACGAGAGCGATGCCAGGAACGGCTATTTGCTCAAGCTGCGCCAATGTCAGCCGAAATCCGCTGACGTTGTATCCTAGAGATGCGAGATAACTTTTCATGTCTAGGAGGGAAAAGCCAAGCCGGGCAATTTTCGCCTTGTCGCCATGACGGAACATCTGCAGAAACGGTTCGGCCTCTGTTGTGGGCCGGTCATATGAGTAGGTCAGCAGCGTAGCTACTGCCGCGGCACCGCAGCTATAGTCATAGTGCTGCACGACAACCGTCTGAAAGCGCAGTTCGCGCATGCTTTTTACATGGGGAGTAAGAACGCCGCCTGGCACGGTCAGATAGATCTCTCCGGCCGCAGCGTAACGTGACCCGACCAAAGCGATGAGAAGTGCGGTCAACGCCCAGGCTACAATCCTATTGACTGGACCTCTTGCACTCCCACGCATGCCCGGATCTCCCTCTGCCCGACGCTCCGGTCCGCACTGCATCACTCGTCATGCCATGCGCGTCCGTGCATCCTTTTGCTACTGAAGCGTGACATTGACCACCATTGCTGCCTGCAAGTTATTGTTGTTTCCGGTGTTAGCCACAAAGTTGGACAACCCGGAAAAATTCTGCATCGCGTTTCCAGAGAAGCTCAAAGATCCATTGGTGACGTTGCCGCCAGCCGTGATCGAGCTTCCATCTATGGTCGCGTTAAGATTGTTGGCTCCGGCAACCGAGTAGACGATGTTGCCTCCACGCCCATGCATCTGCGCGAGCGACGAATCGCTTATGGTCGAGAGCATTGCAAAGTCGTCCTTTGTCGGCGATTTCCAAGCCTGGGCGCTGGCCGCAAGCGGAATGCTGGCCACAATGATCCCTGCAACCGCAACGCGCTTTAGTAACACTGCTGGTCTGCTCGCAAACATGACGCCACTCTCCGCTACTCTTTTGCCAAACCATCAGGAAGTTGCATTGCCGGCGAGTGGGGCTCCCGCCGGCAATGCCGCGCAATGGTCAGTGGACCGTTGCGGTTCCCGTACCAAAGCCAACCGGCGAATAAGCCGCCACGGAAGTGGCCGCCTGGTTGTTGTTGTAGGCAGAGGTGCTTTCCGTCATCGTGTTGATGCCCGCAAAGTTCTGGAAGGCGTAGTCGTTCTGACTGATGTTGCCATTGTTCATGCTGCCAGCCGCGGCCGAACCGTTACCACCGTTACCACCGGCGCCAAGCGAAAGCGAACCGGCGTTGCCGCCATTACCGCCAGCCGCTGCCGCTGCACTAAACGAGATCGATGTTCCACCGAAGTGGGCATCGAGATCGTTCTTTGACACGACTGCGATATGGGTGAAGCTGTCACTGTTCGTGACTGTGGAGCCAGACGTGACCGAGCAGCAAGGTCCACTTGCCATCGCAGGCCCAACTGCAGCTGAAAGGGCAAGAGCCGACACGGCCGCCAATATGATTTTCTTCATCTCAAGATCTCCATGTTTTGGTCCATAGGACCAGTTGGTGTTGCCGCACAGGCTCCATTCGGGTGCTGCTCCTACTAGACACGAGCAGATCACCTTGAGTTTTGGACCCTGGCCTCGCCTCCCGCTCCCCCTAGGACTGTGTTCATCGAAGGTCGCGTGCGAGACATGGATGATGTTGCAAGCACCGTGCCAGTTCGCTCTATCTCTCTATGTTTCTGATTTGTAAGGAACTAGTTTTATCGCGCCAAACAGCTGCTGCGACTCTTGCTGCAAAAGTGGAGCACAATTGGAGTCACTGAGCTCGTGCATATCTCTACCGTTCCCACGCATCACGTTCAGGAAGGCGGAAGAACAGGTATATATTGCTTTGAGTTAGAGGGATTTGCCTACAGATACCTGCCGACAGCTGTCGACACTATTTCATAATCTTGCTTTTAGTTTTCCAAATCGGGAAGTGCTCCAATTGTGAAACACTTTAAGGCATGGAGAAAAACTTTCCTTGAAATCCCATGGTTTAAACGCCTGCATCATGCGTCAAAGTCGATACACAAGGCGCTTTTTGCGCACATTAATTCTCAGATCCCGAAATGCTCATACTCTAATTTAATATCGTGCATGTAGGTGCGACCGCGCATACGGCACGGCTGGGTTTGGTGGAATTGTCTTTAGGAGATGTCTTTAGGAGATTACGTGATCGAGCTCTTGGGATCCGCAGATCGGCGTATACTGGCAGGATCAGATGCGGTCGATAGCTCTATGAATGGTTTCATAGCGGGCTGGCTTATCGCCACGAGGGAGCATCAGGATATTTCGTCCGGCATAAGGCTTTCACATATGCGCATGAAGACAGAGCGCACCAGATTGAGCTCCTCCATTGCCTTTTCTATGACATCAGTGCCAAGCGACGATACCGGTACTCCTTGGCCGCTCAGGCGGCGCGCGGCAGCCATATACATGGACGCGTTGCGCAAGCCATCAGAAAGAGCAATGAGGTCTTCTAGGTGATCAACCACAACCTGGCTCTGGGCTCGCATGATCGCTGGTCGCTTACCGGCGACAGGAGCTCTCTCGAATGCGCTCAGATCACTCATTCTGAATTCTTTGAATAATCGCATAGCCAAAGTGCTACTTCAGCCAACAATTGCATAGCCGGTAACTGTTACGGAAAGACATCGCACAAATCTGGAGTTTAATTTGACTCTCCAGAAGCATTCTGAGGATGGCATGCGATGGCTGCGCCGCAATTTGTCCTGACTTTGTCGTGTCCGGATCGTCGGGGCATCGTGGCAGGCGTCTCCCACTTTTTGCTCGAAAATGGCTGTAACATTACGGAAAGTGCCCAATTTGGCGATCCCTCAAAGCAAAGGTTCTTCTTGCGTACCGCCTTTCAGTCCGAAGAGTACCGCCCTCTTCAAGATCTAAGGCGGGCATTCAAGCCTCTCGTGGCCGAATTTCAGATGCAGGCTGGCATCTTCGACTGCGCGGTGAGAACACGTGCCCTTATTCTGGTGTCACGCCTGGGCCATTGCCTGGCTGACCTTCTTTACCGTCATCGCATCGGCGCAATCGGAATTGAAATCCCCCTGATCGTGTCAAACCACACCGATCTTTCCGACGTCGTGACAGCGCACGGAATACCGTTTCGGCATATGCCGGTCAGCGCTTCCGACCGCATGGATCAAGCAGATGCATTGCTGTCGCTCGTCAGAGCCGAACGCATCGATCTCATCATCCTTGCCCGCTATATGCAGATCCTGCCACCACCAGTATGTGCTGCCATGCGCGGGCGCATAATCAACATTCATCATTCATTCTTGCCAAGTTTTCGGGGTGCCCGGCCCTATCACCAGGCCCATATTCGCGGGGTCAAACTGATCGGGGCTACCGCGCACTATGTAACGGATGAACTCGACGAGGGACCTATCATTGAACAGGCCGTTGCGCGGGTGTCGCACGCAAGTGCAATTTCCGACCTGGTAGCCACTGGACGCGATATAGAAAGCCTCGTCCTCGCCCGCGCCGTAAAGTGGCATGCAGAACATCGTATTCTGCTCGACGACAACCGGACGATTGTCTTCAATTAAAGAGGATATCGTGCCTCCAGGCTCGCGTCCGGTTCTGATGTTCGACTTTTTAAGGCAAGACTATACGCATACGGGCCGTGGCTGTTCACTGCTAGCTTCTGCTCGGGCTCGCAATAGCCGTTCTAATGTCTCACAGGCGTACATGTGCTCATCTGCAGCTCTAGCCATGAGCCTCGCGGCGCGCCTTTCGATCAAATTCTGCTGCGTCGAGTACCTGCGCGCTGCAGCCAGATACATGCCGATTGACTGCAGCCGGTCAACCATCTCGAGCTCAAGGCATTTCTGGGGCGATAGTAGAGGATCATCCATAACACCCATTGCCCGGCCCGTCTGCATGGAGACAAAGCAATAGCGTTGCCCCACCATGCACTATGCGGGTCTTTGTTTAGAAATTATACGCACGCGTTACGCCCTCAAAAAGCATGCAGTGTTCAGGCAGAAGCGACAATAAGGTAACCGTTACCCCATGGTTGTGGCCCAGCATTGTGCAAATATTTCTCCAATTAGACAGAACATAGTCCGGTGCGGTATTGGCACCAAAACGCATGATATTTCCATCACATGCCGGAAGTAGGGAAAGCGTCCATCAAGCACGATCCAGATATCAGAGCTGCGTCCATCAGCGCCGGCATAGCGTATCAGTGGCAGAGTACCCATGCGTGACACTTCGTGGCTGCGCGTAAGGGTGCACGGCTGGCCCCTGTTGCGCCTGCTGGCGCCGTATTTGCCGAGCGTACAACGCTC
>JAGWRJ010000414.1 GCA_028869725.1 Alphaproteobacteria bacterium
CTGCGCGCAATGCGCACGGCAATTTCGCCACGATTTGCAATGAACAGGGTGCGGATGACAGCCATGAGGGACCTTCCGGTAGCGGATCAGGCTCAGGTTAGGGGCAAGGGAAGGTCTCGCCAAGTCGGGCGGATCGCGGGATAGTAGGTCAAAGCTAATAAAAGCAGGGATGGAGCAGGATGTGGAATTACGGTGATGTGATTGATGTGGTTGCGGCCAATGTACGGGCCGACGCGCCCGCCTTCATTCATGGGGATCGGGTGATTCTGTGGCCGCAAGCCTATCGACGCATGAACAATCTGGCACGGGCGCTGGCCGCGCGTGGCGCGCGGCCAGGAGACAAGCTGGCCTTTTATCTCAGGAATTGTCCCGAATATAGCGAAGCGTCAGGGGCGAGTTTTCTGGGCCGTCTCGTTCACGTCAATGTCAACTATCGCTACAAGCCCGAAGAGGTTCGGTACATTCTCGACAACTCGGACGCGCAGTGTCTGATTTACGCGCGCGAGTTTCGCGACTGTATTGCCGAAATCCGCCATAGCTTGCCCAAGCTCGTCACCTATATCGAGGTAGCTGACGAACCGGTCGCAGATTTTGCCGTGCCCTATGAAAGCCTGGTGGAAGACGGCGATGGTGCCTCGCTCGGCATCAAGCGCGCGCCCGATGATCTGCTCTTCATTTATACCGGTGGCACCACTGGCATGCCCAAGGGTGTGATGTGGCCGCATGGCGAGTTGTGCGCGATCTGGCTCGATCGCATGAAACGTACCTTGGGTATTGCGCCACAATCACTCGAGGATTATGGCCGACTGATCGCGGCTGCAGGCGCCGGCAACCGTAGTCTTCCAGCCTGTCCGCTGATGCATGGAACAGGTTTCATTACCGCGATTACCGCGATGATGGGCGGTGGCTGTGTTGTCACCGTCGATAACCATCATTTTGATCCGCACGAAATCTGGGCAACGGTCGAGCGCTACAAGGTTCAGGGTATGGCCGTGGTGGGCGATCCTTTTGCCCGCCCGCTCCTGCAAGCCCTCGACGAGGCGCCCGGGCGCTACGATGTGTCGTCGCTGCTCAATATGAGCTCTTCAGGCGCCATGTGGAGCATGGAGGTGAAGCGCGGTCTGTTGCGCCACATGCCGCAATTGACCATGACAGACAGCTTTGCCTCGACCGAAGCGATGGGCATGGGAAGCTCCGTGATGACAAAGGACGGGGAAACCCGCACGGCAGCCTTCCAGCTTCTCGAAAACGCAATTGTCATCGACGAGCATGATCGTCCGTTGCAGGCGGGCAGCGGCAAGGCGGGCCTCGTTGCCCTGGGCGGGCCGTTGCCGCTCGGGTACTACAAGGATCCCGAAAAGACGGCGCGCACCTTCCGCACCATCGGCAATCGGCGCTATTCGGTGCCGGGCGATTGGGCGCGGTTGGAAGCCGATGGATCAATTACACTCTTAGGGCGTGGTAGCAATTGCATTAACACTGCGGGCGAGAAAGTTTATCCCGAAGAGGTCGAAGAAGCGCTCAAGACCCATCCCGGCGTAGAGGACGCACTGGTGATTGGTGTCCCCGATGAGAAATGGGGCTCGGCAGTGACTGGCGTCGTGAAACTGGCACCTGGCATGATTTTCGATGAAGATGCTTTGCGTGCCCACGTGCGTCAGCATCTGGCCGGCTACAAGACACCCAAACGCATCGTACTCGCCGAAGTCGCGCTAAGGGCTCCCAATGGCAAGGCCGACTACAAGTCCGTCAGCGAATATGCCCGTCGGGTTCTCGATATCGGATCGTAACGAAGCTATGGGCGGGTTTAGGCTGGTACGGTAAAGCCAATCGTGCAAGTCAGCCCGTCGGCATGAAAGGAAAGATCCACCTGCGCATCCCTTTCCTGGGCCGCAGTCAGACGGATGAGGCGGGATCCGAAGCCTTCCCGTTCGGGGGGGCGCACAGCAGGTCCGCCATTTTCGTGCCAGCTGAAGAGGACGCGCCGCAGATCGCTCTCGGCGAACACCTGCCATTCCAGGCGGACCGTGCCGTCAGGTACAGATAGCGCCCCATACTTGAGGGCATTGGTTGCAAGCTCGTGGACGGCAAGTGCGAGCGAGCCTCCTGTCTGCTCCTTCACAACGAGGTGAGGGCCGCTGATCAACAGGCGCTTTTTATCGCTCATGAAGGGTTTCAGCGTTGCCTGGAAAAGCTCGCGGATCTCGACGTTCTCGTTGCCTCGGGCCAGAACCTGGTCTGCCGCTTCACCCAGGGCATAGAGCCTTCCCAGGAAGCGCGCCAGAAAATCATCGATACGGGTTTCGTTGGGGCGGCGGGAGTTCTTCGCGAGCGCGCTGATAATGGCGATGAGGTTTTTAAGCCGGTGTCGCGCTTCGGCGATAACCACATCACTTTGCGCGAGCTGTATTTTTTCTTCATCGCGCTGGACTACGACAGCCGCGGTGAGCTGCCGCGAACGCCACAGCAGGCCAAACTCGATGACGCCAAGGCCAGCAAGGCCGATAAGTGGGGCAGGTCCTGGTACCTCGAACGCGATCCCGGCTGCGATGATGATGGCGATGGCAACGAGGAGGGCGCCTTGAATGAGGCGCGCTGCCAAGCGTGCAGGTTCGCGCCC
>JAGWRJ010000415.1 GCA_028869725.1 Alphaproteobacteria bacterium
CGCGCCTCACTGTCCGTTCTGGTGCTGCTGGTCTTTTACGCGCCGTGGCTGGGCACGAGCGGCGGTGCGATGGTAAGCATCATCCTGTCGATGCTGGCTACCATCGCCTGGTTCTTGATGGGAAATCCGTTCGGCATCGACAATGCCTACGTGGCGCTAGCCCTTCCGCTGGTGGTGATGGTTGGGAGTTCAGCGCTCGCGAGGCTGGGAACCGGTACGGATTCCAAGATGAGCCCGGAACAGAAACCGCCATAGGGTGCGCCACTGCCCACTATGTGCGTGTTCCCCGATCAAGAACAAAGTTCCGGCGCGGCCTGGAAGGTCTAGCGAGCGGCGGAACCTCGCGAAGTAGCCGAGCGCTCTCGCTCTCTGGGGTAGGTGAAAAAAGGGCGGCGCCCGGCTACTCGGCCGCGCGGCGGTGCGGCCTTTCAATAACAGCATCAATGATTTAAAAAATCGTCTTCGCCTAGGATGAAAAAGCGAGATTTATCCCGGGCGAATGGGCGCCAGGTTGCTTCTCTCGCATGGTCTCGCGCCAGACCGTGTCCGCCTCAATCCCGCGGCCGACCTCGCAACAAGCTGGTCTATATTGTCAGTTGCGGGCAACGGGTCCCGATATGAATCCTGCTCAGAATGGTGGTGGACCGCGCAATTCCAGGGCTCTTAGAGGACCGCGGTCTTTCATCCTGGCGGCGATGTCCGACGTTGGAACGTCCATCGTTGCGGTCTGTTTCCTGCACCGCTGAGCTCAATCAAGGAGCCTGTGATGAAAACAAGAACGACCACATTGGCCGCGGTGTTCGCCATCGCGAGTTGCTTGGCCGCTGCTCATGGCGCTCCCCGTCACGCAAAAGAAATTCGTCACCCAAGCGCCCGATTTGTGGAAGCGCCGACGTCGCGTCGCATGCCGTTTACCCGCAGCGTGCCTTGCCCAATACCCGGCATGGGAACAGCCAACGAAGTTGGCGTGGACAATGATGCGAACGTCTACAGAGACAGACCTTTTTGCTGAACCGATGCCATCAAACCCCGCCGCCGCGGACTGATCAGGTTCGCGGCGGTGCGAGCCAGGAAGCAGTGGTCAGAGCCTGATTCGAAAGCCCGTCATCACTGTTGCCGTGTCAATGCTGGTTGCCGTTCCGGAGAAGTTGACACCGCCGAACGTCTTTGCAGCCGGAGTGCCCGGGAAGCCCGCGGCCAAGCCGTTGGTTACCCTGGCCCACGTGGCGCCCGCATAGAGATCGAGGTGTTTGTTCAGCGCATAATCAGTCAGGAAGGACACCTGGTCATACGCGCCGGCGCAGTCCACCTTGCTCGCACCGTTGGCGAGGCAGGCCGCAGTGTCCGTGAACTTGCTGTCGGCGATAAAGGCGTTCTGGTTGACGTGATAGTAAGCGCCGGTGAAGCTCAGGCCCCACGCGAGTTCATACCTTGCACCGACCCAGAAGAAGTTCAGAACCTTCGCAGTTGTGAATGCGTTATTATCCGGCAAGTCACCAGGTATGCTGGTCAGGGCATAGTCGCCCTGGGCCTGGCCGAACGTAACCGGCGTGTTCGGATTGCTCTGGCTGATGTTGGTGTAACCGGCAAACAAGACCAGCCTGTCCTGCTGGAGTGGCGCCTTCATCTCGGCCTTCGTCGGATAGGAAGCAGGCGGAATATATCCGCCGCCGAGGTTGAAGGTATATCTGGCCATCACGGACCAGGCGGTGTTGTCGGAGATACTGGCCGCCAGCGTGGTCGAGTTGAGTGCATCGTTGACCGCCGACTGAAGGTTAACCGCCCCATGCTCCTTGGTGTAGGTCGCATCAATCGCGAAGCCCCTATAATTGCCGCCAATGTTGACGCCATAGGAGTTACCGAAGAAGCCGGACCCGTCGCCGCCCTGAGCGAACATGCCCCCGATATGGGCAAAACCGTCGAAGTCGTAAACGTACTTGGCCGAGTTATCCCAGCGGGCCGCCTGCGTGCTGCCCATTCCGCCGTTCGTGCCGGATACGCCGAGCAACGAGAAGGCGTAAGACAGTTCCATCGGATCGTACTTCGCGATGTTGTCGAGTTCGAAGGAGTTCTGGCGGCCGACCGTCAGCGTGCCGTATTGATGGTTGGTAACGCCACCCCAGAGCTGACCGTTGAAGGCCTGGCCGCAGCGGCTGGTGTCGCCGCTGGAATTTTGCTGATTATAGGGGATGCCCGCGTTCTGGACGAACGAGCTACACCCGTCGGAAAGGGTTCCGCGCAATGGATCGACGCCGGTATCGGCGCGGCCAATCGCTGCCCAGCCGGCCCCCAACGGTTCTTCGATCTTCACGCCCAGAAAGGACTGCGTAAGCCCGCTATGGGCAATCGTCGAAATCGCCTGCCCGGTGTAGTTCCGGGTCGTCGTATATGGCGAGAACTCAAGACCTGAAACCACGTTGCCCAGTGGCCGACCGTTGGTCTGGTAGGCGTAGCCGAGATCGAGCGCACCGATCGGCGTAATGCCATACCAGGTCAAATTGTCGGGAATTGGATCCGGGACCTTCGGCGGCGTCCAGTCCGCGGCGTAGGCGGTCCCCGCCGAGCCTGCCAATGCAAGCGCAAGTGCAAGCGCTTTCTTCATTTTCGAATACCCCCAGGAGTGGCCGCCGCGATCGACCAGGCAGCGGTTCGGTCTTACGTTATGTTTATATACATATAACGATCGATGTATGCCGTAGAACATAACGGTGGCGGAACCAGTCACAAGTGCAGCCGGGCAACACTCCCAGTCAAATTGGATTTGGCTTGCCTATTGCCGGATTTGCCACCGCGGACTTCCGCCGCGCGTTTTCCCGCAACGCATTTGGCGGGGTTCAAGGCCGGGAGATCGGAGAGGACACCGCCGGTCAGCCCTTGGTTCGGACACCGATATCAGCCCGCAAGGCCTGAAGCTCCTTGCGCGCGGCGTTCTCCGCCGAACGTTCGATTTTGCGGTAGCGAGCCACCAGCGACTGCCCGAACGGCGTGAGCATGGCGCCGCCGCCGTTCTTGCCGCCAGTTTGCCGCTCAACAGCGGGCCGGTTGCAG
>JAGWRJ010000039.1 GCA_028869725.1 Alphaproteobacteria bacterium
GAAAATCGCTGAAATCAGCAGCCTTTTGCGATTGCTAATGTAGCTGTTTGACAACGTGATGAAGATGCCTCGCGTCGACGAGTGCCGCACGCGCCGCCGAAATAATCGTCAATGTCATATCAGCGTCATCGCCATCCTCAACTCTCATGCCAACCACAAAGACTGGGGCTGCCGACTATGGACGCGCGATCGCCGGATTCGGATACTGCCGTCTCAAATCTTTGGCGACCGGATGGATGCGACCGTGTCGCACTGGTCCTGCAAGGTGGCGGCGCATTGGGCGCCTACCAAGTCGGCGTGTACCAGGCCTTGCATGAAGCAGGCCTCGAGCCGAATTGGGTGTCCGCAATCGCTTAAAGCATGTCCGTGACGGCGCCACCCGCTCTGGATGAGCGGAAGGTGGTTACTGTCATCGTGGACACCGCTTCCCTGCCCTCTGGCGCGAAGTTCTAAATTGCCCCCTTCCGTCGTCCGAAGGATCGTTGGCATTCGAGATTGGGTTTGCGCGTGAACGAGCTATCGTAAAGCATTTCGTCAGCCGACACCGGCGCGGTGCCGCACGTAAGCATCAGCGGGAGAGGTTGGCGGTCTCGAAGTGCCGCCGAAGCCAGACGAAGCCTATTGGTCGTCTCCGGGCTCGCTCAATTCATCGTCTTCACGGCACCAACTCAGATGCGGTGCCCATGCCATGCATTGTCAAGAATGGCCTCAGTCGACGAGATCACCGCGCGGGGGTGGCGAGCAGCAGAATATTGGCAATGTGGAGAATCGCGCCAGAAAGTAAAGTGCATTAGGACACGTGAAAGAACCGGCGCAGCCAATAGCCCAGTACGGCGAGGAACGCGATCGCCAGCGCGATGACAAATAGTCTGTCTTCTATCGTCCACCCAGTCGACAGAGTACCGCCGAGCAGAATGCCTGAAAGCAAAAGGGCTGGTGCCCAGACGATCGCCGACAAGCAATTGGCGACATAAAAGGGCCGGACTGGCATCGCCATCATGCCCGCAATCAGCGGCACCACGGCGCGTACGGGCCCAAAAAAGCGGCCGATAAAGACGCTCGCCCAGCCATAGCGACGAAAGAAAGCGATCCCGCCAGCGATTATCCCTGGCCGGATCCGGAACGGCCACATCCTCGGAATCACCGCCCCAAACCGCTGGCCAATCCAATACGAAATTGCATCGCCGGATATGGCCCCGAAACTTGCCGCAAAGACCACAGACACCGGGTCGAGCGCACCGGCCTGGACAAGGGCGCCGGCTGCGATGAGCACTGCCGTGCCCGGAAAGAAGAGGCTGACAATAGCGAGAGACTCGCCGAAGGCCGAGACACCGACCACAAGTATCGCCCAATCTGGATGAGCGGCGATATAGGCGATAATATGATGGTTCAATCCGTTCATTTTCGGGCGGCCTCTTGAACAGCCACAGGGCGCTTTGGATGTTCTCCTGGGTGAGGCGCAATCGGCTGTTTATCCGCCTCCAACAAGAATTGACCATGCTCGGGCCTGTCAACACGCAAGGAGTAGCCTCGGCAATGCGCAGGCCATGGCGCCATCCAAGGGTTCGGAGGGGCAAGCAGCGTGCCAGACGAAAGAACGAAAAACGTCCCAGCTGTCCAAGACGCTCAAGAGCCGGCGAATGGGGCTGGTTCCGCGGAAAGCGGCCTCACCTCTGCTGAAGCGGCCTTGCGCCTGGCGACGGACGGTCCCAACCAGTTGGACCAGGCCCCCCGCGATCGCCTTGTGATGGGCTTCCTTAGCCGCTTCCGCAATCCGCTGATCCTGATCTTGCTGGGTGCCGCCGTAGGGGCGGCTCTGACCGGCGATCCATCCAGCGCTGCGATCATTTCCACTATTGTGCTGTTATCGGTGCTGCTGGATTTCATCCAGGAACAGCGTGCGCAGAATGCCGTGGATGCCTTGCGCCGCCACGTCGCGCTTAGAGCCACGATCTTGCGTGACGGCAAGCCTGCAGAAATTCCGGCGACGGAGATCGTACGCGGCGACGTTGTCCTGTTGCGCGCCGGCGATCTCATTCCGGCCGACTGCCAGCTGCTTGAGGCCAAGGATCTTTTCGTCAACGAAGCCCTTCTCACCGGCGAAGCATTTCCCGCCGA
This sequence comes from Alphaproteobacteria bacterium, assembly GCA_028869725.1. Lineage (GTDB taxonomy): Bacteria > Pseudomonadota > Alphaproteobacteria > Micropepsales > Micropepsaceae > Rhizomicrobium. Next base: position 2,119 of record JAGWRJ010000039.1, read on the forward strand.
AAAACAGGCAGGGCTACCAACAGATTCGAAATCGACCTCCGTCGTCCCGCAGAATATCGTCTACATGGGCAGTTCCGTGCTGAGCGGCACGGCCAAGGCCCTTGTCCAACACACTGGCCGCACGACCCAGCTGGGTGCCATCACCCGCTCACTCACCAAACCTTCGCCGCCCACAGCCTTCGCGCTGGGCATTCGCGATTTCGGGCAGCTCATTGTCCGATTGACACTCCTACTTGTTCTCTTCGTCTTGATCGTCAATTTGGCCTTTCATCGCCCACTTTTCGAATCAGTCCTCTTTGCCCTTGCTTTGGCTGTCGGCCTAACGCCAGAACTGCTGCCGATGATTGTTTCGGTTACGCTTGCGCGCGGCGCTTTGCGGATGTCCGCAAAGAAGGTCATCGTGAAGCGGCTCAGCGCCATTCACGATCTGGGCAGCATGGATGTCCTTTGCGCCGACAAGACCGGGACCCTCACGGAAGCGAAGATCACGCTGGTCCGCGAGGTCGACATCACCGGTACAGAAAGCGACCATGTCCTGGAGCTGGCCTACCTCAACGCAGCCTTCGAGACGGGCCTCAAAAGCCCCTTGGACGATGCCATTCTCGAATTTCAACACCTGGATGTCGCCGGATGGACGAAGATCGACGAAGTGCCATTCGATTTCGAGAGGCGCCGGGTTTCGGTGCTTCTTGAGCAAGGCGGCAAACGCATGCTTGTTGTCAAGGGCGCTCCGGAGGACGTTCTTCGACTCGCATCCCGCTACCAGCCAAGCGGCAACGGTCCGTCTGTAGCACTCGACGACGAAGTACGGCTAGCTGCGACAACTGTCGTGACGAAATTCGGCAATGACGGATTTCGTCTTTTGGGCATCGCCTTTCGTGATGTCGAGTCCACGCGCGAGCACGCTCAGATCGGGGACGAAGCCGATCTTACCTTTGCCGGCTTCGCGATCTTTCTCGATCCCCCCAAGGAAAGCGCGAGCACTGCTCTCCAGGCGCTGAGAACGCTCAACGTGGCGATCAAAATCGTCACCGGGGACAACGAGCATATCACGCAACATGTCTGCGATGCCCTTGGTATTGAGGTGGCCGGGCTCCTTATCGGCCCAGAAATCCGGGACCTTACCGATGAGGCGCTTTCCGCGCGAATCGAAACCACCACGCTCTTCTGTCGTGTCACGCCTTCGCAGAAGTCCCGGGTTCTGCGCGCATTCCGGCGCAATGGACATGTTGTCGGATTCCTCGGTGATGGGATCAACGATGCGCC
>JAGWRJ010000416.1 GCA_028869725.1 Alphaproteobacteria bacterium
GAAGCTGGCGCACCTCACGTGTCGCAAGCCAATTCGATCAGCAACCATTTGAAGCGGCGCAGGCAATGAGTCCGCCTGGAGGATGAGCAGGTTGGCAATGTCGAAATAGTCATTGATCTGATACGACCACCATTGCTCCCTCGGTTCCCGCCAAAGGTGGATATGAATGCCACCATGCTCACCTCGAAGTTGTCGCACGCGCCCGAAGGAGCGGCAGCACTGCAGCATCGGACGCTGCGGTGCCAGATGAATGAGTGCACGGGTATAGGCATGAAAGGCCGGGCACGACGAGGCGTCGAAAAAGCTGTCGAAGCTGATGCATTTGTGGAACAGGGGACCGACCTGCTCTCGCAGCGCATGCACCTCCGCGAAGTAGGGCCTGTCCAGAGGCGGATGCCTCAGGGACGTCGACGCGCGGTGGTCGAAGCCCAGCAGGTCATCCGGACGGGTCTGCAGCCAGATCGTGGCCTCGTGATAGGGCTCCTGGTAGCACCAGTACGGCACGGCAGCGTGTCGGAAGCGGTCGAAGATCCATGTGCTGCCGGAGCGATACAAAGAATGCACGAAGATCGGCTCGGCTGCCGGGTCCGGGGCGGGTGCGATCTCAGGCATCGGTTTGCTCCTCCTGGTGCGCATGCTGCAGGCGTGTGACGCGCATCGTATCGAGCAAATCTTGCACCACCGCGAAATGCTCAGCCCATTTCCTCGGAGCGTAGTGTCGCAGCCTTGCAAGCTGCGCGGCACGGCGGGAGCTTTGCGGTTGCAGGTATTCCTGTACGCACGCAGCCCATCCCGGGCCATCCAGAGCGTCCACGTAATCCGGGATATCTCCCGCCACCTCTTGAAAAACCGGCAGCGTGCTGGCGACTACCGGAACGCCATGGGCCAAGGCTTCCACCAGGGGTAGTCCGAAGCCTTCGACAAAGGAGGGGTAGAGCAAGGCGCGCGCGTGGCGCAGCCACGTGGAAAGCTCGCGGTCGTTGCAGTTCGCGATCTCCAGAACATGCGGCCGCAGTGCCTCGCAGCGTTCCAGCATGTCGATGACCTGTTCGCACTCCCAGCCGCGGCGCCCGATGAGCACCAGTCTCGGCATGGTTGGCAGCCCTAGCTGTGCCAGGCGACGCCACACATGCAGCAGCAGCAGATGATTCTTGCGTGGCTCGATGGTCCCTACCATGACGAAATAGGGCTGCTCGGTGGGTGCCTCGTCCATCGGCGCGGGCAGAACTTCCGGGCACAGCGGAGCGACCGCATGACGAGGGAGTCGCAAGCCTTCAACCGCGGCGTGGTGCAACATGTCCTCCTCGGTCATGCGTGAATTCAGCAACAGTCCATGGCCTGTCTCCGCCATGGTGCGCAGGCGCCGCCGATGCAACGCAGCTTCGCCCTCCCGAAAGAACTCCGGGTGGGTCAAAGGAAGCAGGTCGTGCAGGAAGTACACCGGCCGCAGACCTCTGCGCCGGATGCGCTGCGCATAGTCCGGCAAGTCCAGCCCGCTGTGACCGGTGTTGAACAACACGCAACCCGGCGCGGCGTCCCAGGGGCGGAGCAAGCTCCGCAGCACCGTGGCGCGAACGATCTGCCGTGGCTCGGGCACTTCGTGCAACAGCGCCGCGAACATTCGCGCCGAGTCCCTCCCATCGAGCAGCGCCCAGCGACCCCAGTGGCGCACCAGCGCACGCGCGGAACCGCGGAAATGCCGCAGGTATGCCAGGCTTACGCGATCCACGCCGGTGGCCTGGGTGCCCTCTAGCAAGCGTGCGGCCAGGCGAGTGACGTCGATCACCGGCCCTTGGTGCATGGCAACGCCGGGTAGGCCTCAGAGGTTCTCATAGACGCGAATGGCCTCGTCCACACTGTCGCACACCGTCAGGCGCCCCTGGTCCAGGATGGCGGCGTGGTCGCAGTGCGCGCGGATCAGGTCCGTCTGGTGCGCCACGATCACCATGGCGCGGTCCCCACGCTTCTGGAACAGTTCCACGTCGCACTTCACCGTGAAACGATGGTCGCCCACCGACATCATTTCATCGATCAGGAAGCAGTCGAACTCGATGGCCATGGAAATGGCGAACGCCAGCCGGGCGCGCATGCCGGACGAGTAGGTCTTGACCGGCTCGCGCAGAAACTTGCCGAGCTCGGAGAACTCCTCCACGAAGGGAGTGGCCGCCTTGAAGTCGGCTCCGTACACGCGGCAGATGAAGCGCACGTTGTCGAGACCGGTGAGGCTGCCCTGAAACGCGCCCCCGAAGGCGAGCGGCCAGGAGACGGACATCTCTCTCACCACGCGTCCCGTGGTCGGCAACTCGGCGCCGCTCATGA
>JAGWRJ010000417.1 GCA_028869725.1 Alphaproteobacteria bacterium
ACCGAAATGGTGCTGGCACCGGAAGTCTATAAGAAGATCGTCGGCATGCAGATGCTGGTCGAAGGTCTTGCGATGGGCGCCTTCGCGACGCTCTATCAGAAAGCGCATGACCCGCTGCTGCGCAAGCTGTGCCAGCTGGTCATGACCGATGAGGCGTTCCACCACAAATTCGGCAAGATCTGGGCCGATCGCACCATTCCCAAGCTGTCCGAAGAAGAGCATGCCAGGGTTGAAGACTGGGCAGCGCAGTGCTTCCAGACGCTGCTCTTCAATCTCGTTAATCCGTTGCAGATGCATCATGTCTATCGGGCCGTCGGCATCGATCCGCAGGAAGCCATGAATGCGATCCAGGAAGCATTCGGTGACGATTCACGTCGTGAGCAGATGAAGGAATCAGCCAATATTTTCCGGGTGCTGATCAAAACTCTGCTCAACGCCGGCATCATCACGGACCGCACCAAGGCCTTCTATGGAATGTATGTCGATATGGATGAGCTCAAAGCGGAAGGTGATCGCATGGTCGGCGACGAGATTGCCGAAGAGGGGATCAAGTTCCTGCAGACCATCAACTTCACCGGCGACAAGGGCAAAGCGCTCCTCGCCGCCGAATAATTCCTCGGACCGTAACTGCATGGAGCCCGGCGCCTGCGCCGGGCTCTTTCATTTGGGCGAGAGCGAACGATCCTGGGCCGATGACGTCGTCCCTGACCCAGAATTTGTGCGCGTGATTTCGGCACTGTCGGGCGAACGCGGCTCCAATACCAGACCTCGCGATAAGGCGTTGGGCGCCACATAGGGCGTACTCTGGGATTGTCCGATAGGTCCGGAGGATGCGCTCCCGCAGTTGATCTTGAGTTCCTGAAATGTTCTAGTGACGTCATGACCCCTCATACGGCAGCTGACGTGGCGCGTGGCGTCTTTCGTCTTCTCCTGCAGGAAGGCTTTTCGCCCCTGCTCGAGTTCAGTCTGGCTAACGGCCGGCGCCTCGACGTGGCAGCGCTCGGGGCCGACGGGACCATGTTGGGCGTGGAGATCAAGGTCGCTACTGCCGATCTCAAGGCCGACTGCAAATGGCCCGAGTATCTCGATTTCTGCGAACTCTTCTACTTTGCGATCCCGCCGGAATTTCCGGAAGAGCTGGTGCCGCAGACAACCGGCCTCATCATCGCCGACCGGTACGGCGGAGCCATCATTCGTCCCTCACCGCGGACCTCACTGCATGCCAGCCGTCGCAAGGCCGTCACCTTGCGCTTTGGCCGGGTCGCGGCCGAACGCCTGGCACAGGTAGGCCAGCTTAGCCCGCAGCCCTGCGGGCAGCTTGAGGAGGAGGTCTGATGCCGGTCACCAAGACGAAGGCGCGGGAGCTTGCCCTAAGCTTTCCAGGGACGCTGGAGAAGCCGTCCTACGGCAAGCCTGCCGTCTTCGTGGCCAGTAAATTCTTCATCCGGATTCGAGCGGAGGACGGCGCAATGGTCCTACCGGTCGAAGCCATGGAGCAGCGCGACATGCTCCTGGAACTCGATCCGAAGACCTATTTCATCACGGATCATTACCGCAGCTATCCCTGCATTCTCGTACGCCTGAGCCAAATCAGTGCCGGGGAGTTGAAGGTCATGCTCGAGCGCCGCTGGCAAAGAATTGCGCCCAAGTCGCTGTTACGCCTCAGTCTGGCCGCCAGCAACACCACCAGTGCAACGGACGCGGGACTGGCAGCGACGGCCAGACCAGCCCGCCGGGCCAGAAAGACGCACAGAGATTCCTAGGCAGCCACCTGCGACCGTTGGCTCCGGATCTGTGTTTTAGCGCCCGTTTTGGGCCGCAGTCGCCTTGCAGCCCTCTGATCGCCCACCTATATACCCGCCAGAGTGTGGCGATGCGGGTCGTACGCGACGGCCTCAAATCGTCAGCGAAATCAAGGGGACGGGCAAGGGGCGCTCGAACAGAGGCCCGACAACCGTCCGCCAAAAGAAAGGAATTTCACATGGCGAAGGTCATCGGCATCGACCTCGGCACCACCAATTCGTGTGTGGCCGTGATGGAGGGCTCAAGCCCCAAGGTTATCGAGAATTCAGAAGGCGGACGGACGACACCGTCCATTGTCGCCTTCACCCAGGACGGGGAACGCCTCGTTGGGCAGGCCGCCAAACGGCAGGCCGTCACCAATCCCGAGCACACTTATTTTGCCATCAAGCGTCTGATTGGCCGCCGGTTTGATGACCCGATGACCCAAAAGGACATCGGCATGGTGCCCTACAAGATCGTCAAGGCGGATAACGGAGATGCTTGGGTTGGTGGGCGCGACAATCGTCGCTTTGCCCCGTCGGAGATCTCGGGCTTCATTCTCCAGAAGATGAAGGAAACCGCCGAGGCCCATCTCGGCGAAAAGATCAACCAGGCGGTGATCACCGTCCCGGCTTACTTCAATGATGCCCAGCGCCAGGCGACCAAGGACGCCGGTAAGATCGCAGGACTCGAGGTTCTGCGCATCATCAACGAGCCTACGGCTGCAGCTCTTGCTTATGGTCTCGACAAGAAATCGAACGGCACGATTGCGGTTTACGATTTGGGCGGTGGTACATTCGATATTTCCGTGCTCGAGATCGGTGATGGTGTGTTTGAGGTCAAGTCGACCAATGGCGACACCTTCCTCGGTGGTGAAGACTTTGACATGCGGCTGGTCAACTACCTGGCCGATGAATTCAAGAAGGAGCAGGGCATCGATCTGCGCCAGGACCGTCTGGCCCTGCAGCGGCTCAAGGAAGCGGCTGAAAAGGCCAAGATCGAACTGTCCTCGTCGACCCAGACGGAAGTCAATCTGCCCTTCATCACGGCCGACGCAGCCGGGCCAAAACATCTGACGATGAAGATCACCCGGGCCAAGCTTGAAGCTCTGGTTGATGATCTCATCCAGCGCACGATCGGACCGGTGAAGCAGGCGCTCAAGGATGCAGGCGTCAGTGCCAGCCAGATCGACGAGGTGATCCTCGTTGGTGGCATGACGCGCATGCCCAAGGTCCAGGATGTCGTCAAGCAGCTGTTCGGCAAGGAACCGCATAAGGGCGTCAATCCCGATGAAGTCGTCGCGGTCGGCGCAGCCATTCAGGCGGGCGTGCTGCAGGGTGAGGTGAAGGACGTCTTGCTGCTTGACGTGACACCGTTGTCGCTGGGCATCGAGACGCTCGGTGGCGTGTTTACCCGGTTGATCGATCGCAACACCACGATCCCGACCAAGAAGAGCCAGGTATTCTCGACGGCAGAAGACAATCAGACGGCGGTCACCATTCGCGTCTTCCAGGGCGAACGTGAAATGGCTGCGGACAACAAGCTGCTCGGTCAGTTTGATTTGATGGGCATTCCGCCGGCACCGCGCGGAATTCCGCAGATCGAGGTTACCTTCGACATCGACGCCAATGGCATTGTCAGCGTGACTGCTAAGGACAAGGCCACCAACAAGGAGCAGCAGATCCGCATCCAGGCAAGTGGCGGTCTGTCCGATGCCGACATCGAGAAGATGGTCAAGGACGCCGAAGCCCATGCGGCCGAGGACAAAAAGCGCAAGGAGGCGGTGGAAGCCAAGAACCACGCCGAGGCGCTGGTGCACTCGACCGAAAAGGCGCTCAGCGAGCACGGCGACAAGATTGGCGCAGATGATCGTACCGCGATCGAGACGGCGCTTGCCAACCTCAAGGAAGCAGTCAAGGGCAACGATGCGGACGATATCCATGCCAAGACTCAGAGCCTGGCGCAAGCCTCGATGAAGCTTGGCGAAGCCATGTACAAGGCTCAGGCTGGCGCTGAAGCCGCCGAAGGAGCTGAAGCTGGCAAGCCGGACGAAAATGTGGTCGACGCTGAATTTTCGGAAGTTGACGACAGCAAGAAGAATAGCTGAACCTCGGCGTAACGGGGGCGGTGAAGTGAAGTCCTAGCGTGACGGGCGCCCCCGCATTCCGTAAAACGGAATGACGGGGGCATCCATTTGAACGGGCCAGACATCTTAGATGAGCAAGCGCTGCTATTATGAAATCCTGGGTGTCGAGCGCGGCGCATCCGTTGAGGTGATCAAGGGCGCGTACCGCAAGCTCGCAAAGGAACTGCATCCGGATCGCAATCCCGGAAACCCTGAAGCCGAGCAGCAGTTTAAGCAGATCAACGAAGCCTACGACATACTCAAGGACGAGCAGAAGCGCGCGGCCTATGACCGTTACGGTCATGCCGCCTTCGAGAACGGCCAAGGTGGGCGTGGCGGTGCCGGCTTCAGCGATTTCGCATCTTCCTTCAGCGACATTTTTGACGATCTGTTCGGTGATTTCACCGGGGGGCGGCGTGCGCGGCGGCAAAATCGCGGCGCGGATCTGCGCTATAACCTCGAGATCCGTCTTGAGGATGCCTTCAACGGATATCGTGCCGAAATTACGGTTCCGGCTGCAGTGGCCTGCGAGGCCTGCAGCGGTAGTGGTGCGGAGGCCGGCCATGCGCCCGAGCAATGCCCAAGCTGTTCGGGAACCGGGCGGGTGCGTGCCCAGCAGGGTTTCTTTACGATTGAACGCACCTGTCCGACCTGCCGCGGCAATGGCCGCGTCATCCGCCGGCCCTGCAAGGTTTGCCATGGCATGGGGCATATGCAGAAAGAGCGTACCCTTGCCGTCGATATTCCGGCGGGGGTTGAGGAAGGCACGCGCATCCGGCTTGCCGGAGAAGGGCAGGCTGGACTGAACGGTGGCCCGCCCGGCGACCTCTATATCTTCGTGGCGCTGAGCGCCCATCCCATCTTCCAGCGCGATGGACATGATCTTTATTGCCGCTGCCCGGTCTCGATCGTGACAGCGGCATTGGGTGGCACAATTGAGGTACCGACGCTCGGAGGCGAGCGTCTCAGCGTGAAGGTTCCCGAAGGCACGCAGTCCGGGCGCCAGATCAAGCTGAGAGGCAAAGGCATGCCGGTGCTGCGCGGCGGCGGGCTTGCCGGCGATCTTTACGTCGAAATCATGGTGGAAACGCCTGTCAAGCTGTCCAAGCGCCAAAAGGAATTGCTGCGCGCCTTCGAACAGGACTGCAGCCCTGAGAGCCAGCCGGAATCTGAAGGCTTCTTTGCCAGGGTGAAGGATTTTCTGGGCAGCAGCACCCAGTAGGAATTTGCGACACGCTGCGATCCGCGTTCCAGGCAGTGCGAGGGCTTGGTCGAGGCTTGCGGTCGTGATACTAAGCCCCGCGGTTTGAACAGCCTTGCAGTGGTCAGGCGGTATCGGGTCGGACAGCTCTGCCGGTCACGCCTCGCAATGTACGATTGGTACGTACGATTGCGGCCGTTTGCGCGCTCCTGCCGCGACGCGGTGTGCTGTGGCAAAGCCAGCGGTGATCGATCATGGCGAAAGGAGAGCTTCTAGACATGCCCCAGAAGGCCGCAATGAAGGTTTCCCATCGCTCAAGTCCACTTGCCGAACAGTTCGAATTTCTTCGCGGGTTGATCGCCAGTCCCAAGGGCGTAGGCGCCATTGCTCCGTCGAGTGCGGCTCTGGCGCGGGCTATCGCTGCGCAGGCTGATCCGGATAGGCCCGGGCCGGTGCTCGAACTTGGCCCTGGAACCGGCGTGGTGACAGAGGCGCTCATTGCCCGCGGCTTTCGTGCCGACCGCATCACTGCCATTGAATATGATCCGGAGTTTGTCCGGCGCGTGCGCGAACGCTGTCCGGGCGTCAATGTGATCCAGGGTGATGCTTTTGCCCTCGATACAACGCTGAAGCCTGAGGACACTGGCTTTTGTGCCATCATCTCGGGAATTCCTCTGCTCAACTGGCCGATCGAGCGGCGCAAGGCGTTGATTGAAGGAGCGCTTGCCCGGGTGCAGCCCGGGGCGCCATTGATCCAGTTTTCCTACGGCTTGACACCGCCCATGCCGGCAACCGAACGCTTCGACGTGCGTCGGGCTGCCGTGATCTGGGCGAATCTGCCGCCCGCCAGGGTCTGGGTGTACCGTTCGCGCTAGGTGCTACGCTGCGCTGGCCTCGGCCAGGAGTGCCTGCGCCTGTGCGTCGAGCTTGAGCGTCGCTGCTGCGGCGAGGTCTTCCACCTGCGAGGGGGAACTGGCGCTTGCAATCGGTGCGGTCACGGCGGGCTGGGCCATGAGCCATGCCAGCGCCACTTGCGCAGGCGTCGCGGCCAGCCGTGCTGCAATCTGGTCGAGTGCTGACAGAATGCGTTCTCCGCGCGGGTTCAGATACTTTTTGACGACTCCTGCACCACGCGGGCTTTTGGCGACATCCGCCTGTGTCCGGTATTTGCCAGTCAAAAAGCCTGCTGCAAGACCGTAATAGGGAACCACGCCGATCTTTTCACGCAGACACAGTTCGGCAAGTTCGCCTTCGAAGGCAGCGCGATCACAAAGATTGTACAGCGGTTGCAGAATTTCGTAGCGCGGCAGCGCACGCGTACTTGCAGTTTGCAGCGCCTGGGACAGGCGGGGAGCGCTGTAGTTCGACGCGCCGATCATCCGCACCTTGCCCTGCCGCACCAGTCGGGCAAACGCTTCGAGCGTTTCATCGAGCGGAGTGTCCTCATGATCGCGATGGGCGAAGTAGATGTCGATGTAATCGGTTTTCAGGCGCCGCAGCGAGCCCTCGGCGGCTTCAGTGATCTGTGTGGCTGAAAGACCCGGTTTGCCACCTATCGGCAGCATGCCGACCTTTGTCGCAAGCACGATCTGGCTGCGGCTTTTGCGCGCTGCCATCCAGTTACCCAGTACGGTTTCGGATTCCCCACCCTTGTGGCCGGGCGCCCAAGCCGAATAGACGTCTGCAGTATCGATGGCATTGAACCCGGCCGCAACGAAAGCGTCGAGCACGGCAAAGCTGGTAGGCTCATCTGCGGTCCAGCCGAACACGTTGCCGCCTAACATGATTGGGGCAATGCTTATATCGCTCTTGCCAATCTGACGCTGTTGCATGACAGGCTCCTTTCAGGTGC
>JAGWRJ010000418.1 GCA_028869725.1 Alphaproteobacteria bacterium
GGCTACCGCATCAATCTCGCCAAGTGCAGCAGGATCCGCATCGCTGGGCTGCCAGGAAATACAGGCAAGCCGTGGTGCCATATATGCCGCGTGCTCGCCGGTGCCGCTTGCAATCTCAAGCAGGCACCCATGCGGCGGCAAGACCAGCCTTAGCACATGCAAAATCGGCTCACGGTTGCGCACTGTGGCGGGAGCATGACGCATACTCAACCCCGATACGGCACGCGAGGCACGGGACAATGGTCAACCGGCGCCGGATTGAGGGTATGCAGATCACTCACCCAGCAGCGATTGAGTACAGAGCAATAGCAGGCGCGAAGGTCCACCGCGTTGCTGGCCGCGAACAGCTTCTTTGCCCATTCCGTGTATGCCGGCGTATCGGTCATCATGATGAAATTTACGCTCTGCCCCGCGCGCAGAAGGGCCGACGCTGGCGTGCTCAGAGCATAGCGCGGATCTGTCGAGCCCGACCGCTTGAGGCCACAGCAGCGACGCAGAAAGGCCGCAGCCGAGCGCATGGGCTGACCGCGATAAAACAGCTCAAGGGTTTCGACCTTGGCCGGACCGACCCCTCCGTTTGTCAGCGACATGGCCGTCACCGGCCCCTCCTGCGAGGGCAGCGCGTCGCTCGAGGTGTAGACCAGCACCGGCCAGGTTGTGGCGGCGACCATCTGCTGGTTGGCGACTTCGGTTCGCACGCCGACCCACAGCGAGATACCAGACACCACGAGGGCGGCCACCGCCACGGTGATCTCGATCCAATTGCGTTCGCCCCTGGCGGCCATTTCGGCGGAAACCCGTTCTTAACCATGACGGGCCAGGATCGGCGAAGATCAGAAAGGCCCACCCATGTCCCAAGCCTTCCGCTTTGTGCCAGTCGAAACCCTCGGGCTCAAGCCCCGGATCGGGGTCGCCGCCCTCGCCAAGCGGGCCTTTGATGGTGAGGATCTTAATCCCCTGTGGGGCGAACTCGTGACCCGGCTGCGCGCAGACAATGCCGATGTCGATGCCGCCATGGATCTTTCGGTGATCGCACAGCTTTTGGGCCATCCTGAACTCGGCAAGCAGCTCCAGAGCGAGGCCCTGGCAGTGCGCCCGCTCTATCGCTCGCCCTCAGCCAGTAAGAAGCCGCGCCTGCGCCTGCTCGCTTTCGCCGCCGCCACTGACATGGGCGGCAATACCCCACTCGAATTTCTGCTCGAAGGCTCCGACATCGAGCTTTACACCTATTACGTGGTGCCGGGCGGGGTTCAGCCGGAGCTGCTACCCGACCACGATGCCGCGTTCGTTGCCGTACCGGATTCGGATGAGACCCGCCAGACGCTGCATGAGATACAGCGCCTGACCTTTGGCTGGCCTCGGCCGCTTCTGAACCTGCCACGCCGTATTCGCGAGCTCGAACGCGATCGCCTCTTCAAGCTTCTCGACGGCATCCCGGGCATACAGATTCCTGCCACTACCCGCGTAGACCGCGATGACCTTACCGATGTTCTGGACGGGGCCTGCGCTCTCAGTGATCTTGGTGTGGAACTGAACTTTCCACTCATCATCCGCCCCGTCGGTAGCCAGGCCGGTCGTGGTCTTGAGCGCGTGGAGAACATTGAGGACCTGCGGGCCTATCTGCAAGACGGCACCCATGCCGATTTCTTTGTCTCACAGTTCATCGATTACAGTGGCGAAGATGGTCTGTTCCGCAAGTATCGCATCGTATTCATCGACGGCCAGCCCTTTGCTTGCCACATGGCGATCGCCGATCTGTGGAAGCTATGGTACCTCAATGCCGGGATGGATCATTCAGAACTGAAGCGCGCAGAGGAAGCTGCGTTCATGAGCAATTTTTCCGACGGTATCGGTGGACGTCACGAAAGAACGCTCAATACCATTGCCAGGCGCGTCGGACTTGACTACTTCGCCATCGATTGTGCCGAGACCAAAGACGGCAAGCTTCTAATCTTTGAAGCCGATATCGCGATGATCGTTCACAACATGGATCCACCTGAGGTGTTTCCCTATAAGGGACCTCAGATGAAGGCGGTCTTTGCGGCGTTTGTCGCCATGATCGAAACGCATGTGCGCAAGGCGGAAGCCGCTTAGAACCAGTTTCATACCGGTACAACTTGATTAAACCTTTAGGGATTTTGGTGCATAACTCTTAGCGAATGGGCGCCACAATGGCCGGCATGTGGAACGCACTTTCGATCTCCGCAGGCGGGCTTGCCGCCAGCGCCGCGCAGCTGACCTCGGCCGCA
>JAGWRJ010000419.1 GCA_028869725.1 Alphaproteobacteria bacterium
ACAACCTGTTGAGGCTCCACCGCTAGCCCGGTTGCAATTGATCGCTCTCTTGCTAAAACGGAAGCCGACTAACAAGGTGGGCTAACGAGGAATGACCACGGCTTGGAAATCTTTGGGCAAGCGTGAACTGCTCCGCGTCGGCGAGCGTCTGCGGGTTTTTGCCGAGCACATCCGCCTGCCGGATGGACGGGAGATCGAGGATTATCTGCAGTTCTCAACCCCGCCCTTCGCAACCATCGTCGCACAGACCTGCGAAGGGCTCTTTGTATGCGAACGTCACTACAAGCATGGGCCCAAGCGAACCATCCTGAGCCTACCCGCTGGTGGCATCGAGGGTGAGGATGCGCAGGTTGGGGCCAAGCGCGAACTCCTCGAAGAGACGGGCTATGCCAGCGAGGATTGGCAGGCGCTTGCAAGCTGGATTATGCATGGTAATGCTGGCGGCGGCACGACCCACTCGTTCCTTGCGCGCAACTGCCGCAAGATTGCCGAGCCAGAATCCGGCGACCTCGAGGAAATCGAGGTTGAGCTGTTGTCAGCGTCGGACATTATGGCGGCCTTGGCGTCGGGCGAAATGCCATTGGTATCGGACGTGGCGGCGCTGCTGCCAGCGTTGATGGCGCTTGGTCTGCTTGTACCGAACTGGCGTTCGATACAATGCTGCGCCCCCAAATGAATGTTCTCGGCCCGGCCGCCACAAGGGGCGACGATGCCAAATGATAGCGATTCGCGCATTGAAGCGCCTGGCCGAACGGTCCCAATTCGCATTACACAGCCCCAGGGCCATGACGAGAGATTTATGATGTATCTGCCACCTAACAACATTGCGAGCATTCGCCGGCTGAGCTAGCGTATAAAGCGCAATACTTCAATGGGATAATAGATGAGATTCTTCGTAACTGGTGGGGCAGGCTTTCTCGGGTCCAACCTAGTTGGCACTATTCTTGACCAGGATGTGGGGACAGTGACGGTCTATGATAACTTTGTCACTGGCCGCCGCGCTCATTTCAGCGAGCGGTCGTCTGATCCCCGGCTAACGATCATCGAAGGCGACGTGTCGGATCTGGAGCGGCTAAAATCGGCGGTGGCCGGCCACGACGTTGTATTCCATCTTGCCGCAAATGCTGACATCGCACGCGCGGCGTCCGAACCCATGATCGACTTCAATAATGGCACCGTTCTGACCCAGACGCTTCTTGAAGCGATGCGGCTGACCGGCGTAAAGCGCGTGCTCTTCACCTCCGGAAGCGGTGTATATGGCGACGTTCCTGCCGATCCGATCCCGGAGGACTATTCGCATATGGTTCCGATCTCGACCTATGGTGCACAGAAGCTCGCTTCCGAGACGCTCGTCAGTGCCTATTGCCATATGTTCGATTTTGTCGGCACAGTCTTCCGCTTCGCCAACGTCGTCGGTCCCAATATGACCCATGGGGTGAGCCATGATTTCGTGCTGCGGCTACGCGACGAGCCATCGCGGTTACGCATCCTCGGAGACGGCCAGCAGCGGAAGCCTTATATTCATTCCAGCGACGTAATTGCCGCCATGCTCCGGCTCCAGGCGCAGCAAACCGAAGGCTACAACTATTTCAATGTCTCCTCGGAGGATTCCCTCCTGGTGCGGGACATCGCAGACATTGTGGTTGAGGAAATGGGGCTTAAGGACGTGAGCTATGAGTTTACCGGTGGGGCTCGCGGCTGGCGCGCTGACGTTCCGATCTATAGTTTGGACAGTTCTAAAGTGCGCGCCGCCGGCTGGCGTAACAAGCTCAGTTCGCGTGAAGCAGTTACCGCGGCAGTGCGATCGATGATCTCAGAGTTTTCCCAGGGCAAGCGATGAGTGCGAAGGAAGTGGCCCTGATTCCAGCTGGGGTGAGAAAAATTTTTATCACAGGCGGTGCGGGGTTCATTGGCAG
>JAGWRJ010000420.1 GCA_028869725.1 Alphaproteobacteria bacterium
ACGGTGCGTTACACCACCAGCGGCGAGCTATTCACCGAACTGACCGCCGCGCTGGCCGACCAAACGCTTCCCAAGCGAATCCGTTTTTACTGCCGCTTCGACCTGTTGATCATCGACGAGTTCGGCTTCGACCGGCTCGAACGCGAGGCTTGCACGCAGGCCGCCAGCCTGTTGTACAAGATTATCGACACTCGCGGTCCGCAACGATCGACGGCCCTGGTGACGAACGTCGACTTCGACGCCTGGAGCGAGTATCTCGGCGATCCGCCTTTGGCGATGGCGGTGTTGGATCGGATCGTCGACGGAGCGATCGTGCTCAAGCTGACCGGCAAGTCCTACCGCGCCCATCGCGCAAAGCAACTCCCTGCTCCCGCCGAGACGGCCAAGCCGCCCAAGCAATAACTCCCACGCCTAGCATCGCCCGCTGGCGCCGAGGAAGCAGAAAAGCAAAGCCGACCTTCCGCTTCGCATCAATTCCGCGCACGCCTCGGCCGGCAACCGTCTTGATGGCCCGCAACTGGCCGCCAAAATGGCCCGCTTTCTGGCCGCCATCCACACCCATGAGTGGTTTTCTATCTGCCGCGCTGTACGAAAGACTTCGGCATAGTAGGAACGCAACGAAATGGGCGATGGATCTTCCATGCCCGCATTCTAGCTGGCTATACATTTCGTAGCTACTGAATGTCATCGGATTTCCCTATCTCCACCGACGGCGGCAACTCCGGCGATGCCGGCGGCTGGCTAGGCTCCTCGGCTACGGCGGCCGGCGGATTTGTCGGCACCTGCTCAAGAAGTGTTTGCAGTTGCTCAAGCGCTTTAAGCACGGTGCGCTCGGCTTTTCCTAGAATCTGCGGCTTTGTCGGGCGCTTTTCTGGTCGCTGTGGCGAAAACCCGCGTGGTGTTTCCTCAACGAGCAGTTCTCCGTGGCCAAATGCGTCAGGCTTCGCAATGAACCATTTTTGCGCCGCCCTCGATTCTTCCCCGAAAACATCTACGCGGATTGCGTAACCGCCCAGCGGAATGCTGTGGGATGCCTCTAAATTGGTGACGCAGACCGACCAGTGGCGCGGCTGGGTGAAGAAGAAGTCGAACTCTATGGACTCGCCCGGCGCTAAATGGTGCGTCTGTGGCTGTTGACCAAAGCTGCTAGAATTTGACTTTCTAAGGTCGAATCGAAGCGTATTAAGCCTTCTCGCCTCCGATGGCTCTAGTTCATCGTAAGGAACAATCTCGCCGATTCGGCACTTGAGCGTTTTAATCTCGGCGCCTTTGTCAGTGCAGGCAACCGCCAGGCGATACGAATGCGCTAACCCAACTTTTGATCCAGGGATTTCGACCTCCTCCGGCTCAAGAGCAGTGATCTTGAAGCTGCGACGAAACCGATACACAAGCCAATCAGCGAGAAGCAGGGTGTACCTGAAGATGGCCAGCGTTCCGCCAAGCGAGACCATCGCCAAAGCGATCCTCTCGCTTATCGTCAATTGCTCCCAAAACGTGATAACCGCTGTCACGACAGCCACGAGCACCCCCATAAGGAAAGCCGTGGGGGTGAACGTCGTGGCAACCCAGACCAGCGCCGACCAAACGAACCGAATGATTTTCTTGCCCATGCCCGGCATTCTAAGCCAGACATTTTGTAGCCACAAGCGGCACTAGATTTGCTTGCGGGGCTATTCATCGGCCGCCTCCAGCCGAGAATTTGAAAATAGCCCACTGCCGAGCGACAAGCCTTGTGGCGGCTAAGATCGCGGAGCGGATAAAATGCAGGTTACCGATCCACCCGGCGGTCGGCGGTGCCGGTGGCTCCGGCGTGTGAGCCCAATGTCGGTCCCCAGCCGCAGGCCACGGCGATAGAATGCGCTATTCAAGATCCCTAGCGCTGAAGTGAGGCAGTCATGTTTCCCTGAAAAGAAGAGGAATTGCCAATGACGGTGTTCAAGGACGCAAAAATCCGATGCAGTCGAGTAGCCGTTCTTTTTGCGTGCATTGCATTCCTCACGACCGCCGCCGCGCGGGCGGCAAATGACAACGACACGGTTGCAGCAATTTGCGCTGCTTGGAAGCGTCGATACGACGCGACCCGCTCCGTGCATTGTGTCGTTACCGGAAAGCGTCTGTTTCCAAAAGACACGTATGGGGCGCAGGCGGACCATGAGGCGCCATTGAGATGCACGTGGAAGCTCGATCTCCAGCGAAATCGCTTTCGCTTCGAATGCCGGGATGAAACTTATCGAGAGGATAAAAAGGCGTGGCTCCCGCAGTGGGAGGACACTGTCTTCGATGGCCGAATCGTAAAGGTTCACCACGCTGGAATCACGGCAAAGCGAGCCGACTGGCCCGATCGCCAAGCCGAGTTTGCCGTTCATCCCAGCAACTATCAATGCTTTTTGATCTTCGACTGCCCGGTTTTCCTCTCGCTGGGAATAATGCCTGCGTATGGCACTGAATCTAATAGCACGATGAGAAGGCCCCTCTACCCTGAGACATTCACGGTGCATGGACGAGGGACCACAAACGGCCGGGAGTGCGTCATCCTTCGAAGCAAACCCCGGCAGCCAGTGCCGCGCGTTGACGAATACTGGGTCGACCTGGAACGAGGGGCCACAATTATGCGCTGGCGTCAGTTCCCAGTATCCGGGGAAAGAGCCGATATTGAGTGCGATATCGATTACAAGGAATTCTCAAACGGCTGGCAACCGTCGCGGTTCACAACCAGCTCGTTCACATCCAACGGCAAGCTGGTTCAGCACAATCAGGTAGCGGTAACCGACTTCTTGACGAATGCGGATCTCGACGAAGCGACTTTCGAGCTTGAACCGAGGGCAGGCATGTACTTCAACGACGGAATTAAGCTGCGTCTCTATCAGGTCGCGGTGGATGGACGCTTCGTCGATCCTCCGCCACTCGGCGGCCCTATGACGAGCAACTTAAAAGGCTCGAAGGCGCCAGAGCTTTCGGGCAAGGTTTGGTTAAATG
>JAGWRJ010000421.1 GCA_028869725.1 Alphaproteobacteria bacterium
CCTGCATCTGTCCTGCGTGAATACCTTCCTGACATGCCGCGGACCTCCGGCTGCACAGCGCCCGCTTATTCTTCTTCCTTACTGCATGACAATTTAGAGCGAGCGGACACACGCCCTGAGCGACCGACAGCACGATGCCAGACTCCGACACACTTGATGATGAATTAAGGTCTCTTGTTAAGAGCAGAATTGTAGAACGCTTTGTTCCCATCCATTTCGTTGTCACCGCGGAAGGTGCCGAAGTCCACGCCTACTGCCATAATGACGAGATCCTGAGACGCCTTTGCAACTGCGAGCATCAGCCAGATTCGTCGCTTACACCAGATGATTTGAGTGCAGAAATTCGTCAGGCGCTAGATGAGGCCAGATGGAGCGGCCACAGCATTGTCCGAGATGATGTGCCGCTCAAAAATGATGCACCCTTTCCACGAATCACGGTCATCGTCGAACCATTGCCCCGAAGCGGCGATGAACCTCTCTTTCTGATCATGCTTGACCGCAGGAGAGCCGAAGACACAACTTTAGCGTCCAAACATGGGCAGAGGCGACGGTCTGAATGGATGGCGGAGCCACACGCCCGCCAGCTCGGGGAGATGCGCGAGCAGATCCATCGTCACCCCACGGTCAACGAGCGGCTGCTCGATAGGCTGAAGTCTCCCTATGAAAAGTTGCATCTGGCAAGGCAGGAGCTCGCCAATACAAGGCAGATGCTCCAGGTCCTGAACCGGCAATTGAGCATCGCCAACACGGAGCTTGGCTCGAAGATTAGTGAACTTGGCAGCGGTCCAATAGATGAGGCTACAGGACCTCGGCCAACTGCCATACTTCTTCTCGATCGCAGTCTCATTCTACGAAGTTTCAGTTCCACCGCTCACAGTCCTTTGACCCTGAGCCCGGCGGACAACGGAACATCAGTCGAAGACCATCTCCGCCGGCTGCCTGACGCAGACGCACTTTTGCAGGAAATACATGAGGTTGCGACAAGTGGGGTATCACGCGATCGGGAGGTTCACGACAACAAGAACGGCGTTCGATACCGCGTACAGATCCTGCCGCATCGGGATGCTAAGGGCCTGCTTGATGGCAGCCTGGTTGTCTTCCTGGACATGTAGAAGAGCTGTTAGGGGAAGTATTTGCAAAGAGGAACCCGGGCGACCTGGGCGTCGCCTTCAACAAACCGCACGGCTTGGTTGCAACGCAGTCAGGTGACACGCATGGGACTGGAAATAGTCCTTGCGACAGCGATACGCCAGCAACGGCATCGCCGCTCCTGGCTCATTGGTCAACGCACTCCGGCAGAGACGGCAGATGATAGCCGCCGTTATCGGCTGGCGGGCGGGGAATGTTCGTCTATGTCTGAATGGCTATGGCGGAGGCTAACTCCCGCACATGCTTCGCCGAACAAAGCTATTCTTCCGCGCCACTGAACATATCATGGTCTCGATCCTGACCTCCACCTGCAGCATGGGTTTCTGACGTCGATGTCTTGTCTTCGTGGACGTCAGAGATAGCTTTCTGTTCGGCGGCGAGGTTTGGAAGCTTGCTTTTGTTTTTTATTCGAATGAGCGTGTTTGAGACAGCAACAGCAGCGCGTGCATGCGTCAGTTCATCACGGATCTGGACAAGATTGCGGACGATGTCCAAAACCCAGTGATGATACTCGTCGATCAGCGTCTCGAGCAGGTTTTCTTCAGACTTGGAACCATTATCAGCAAAGGGCTCCGGGCCGGATACCTTTTCTCGGCTCCATGTGCTGGCTGTGGCAGGGCCGGCGGTTGCGTCATCGTTGACGTTACGATGCCGGATTCTGGGCACATAGCTTCGCCGCGGCAGTTCGATGATGATGGTATCGGCCTCACCGTCGAACGCGTAATAGCGTGCCAGTGCGGTGCGAAGACGATTGGCCTCTACACGTACGATGGCGTCCGCTGCCGGATCAAAACTTTCCGGCCTCCCCAGAGCCATGGTAGCAATCGTATAGGCCTTGATCGAACGCGCATCACCCTCCAGAGTTGTTTCAACAATAAATTTGAGGAACGCAGCAAGACGCGGTGCGCCGACAAAGTGCGGGTTGCTGAGCACCCGGCTCAGCGCGTCACGCACGCATTCGATATCCAAGTCACCCAGCCCCGACTCTTTGCAGTCGGTCATGTCTCGGTATTACCTCGGCTTGTCGCGGGAGAAGGAGAGCCGGAGAAGGCGACAGGGCAGCTGGGTGTCCGGCGCTTGCACCACGATTTCTTCAGCTGCAGTATTGCGGCGAGACGGCATCACGATATCTCCTCGTCGTCAAGGGTGCGCTCAACGCTGCGCATTCACGGGCGATATCCGCACTCAGGTTTGCGCTGAAAGCCAAAAAACTCGCGGCTTGTGATGCCCGAATGCGGCATCCAAATATGATTAAGGTCCACGCAACACACCACCCAAGCAGCATTAATCTCCTGAATCGCGCCCGATGGCCTTGATGAATATCAAATATATTGCTTATTTTTAATCCTCTCCCCGCGTCGGCGTCATGGCGGTGATTTCAAAGGGAAGAGGCTCCAGCCGCGCGGGGGGCTTAGGCGGTGTTTGCCGAGGTAAGCGCGAACCGGATACGATCATCCAAAGTGGACCTGGACCTGAACGCTATGTGTGGTCGCTTTACCAACCGGTACAGCTGGCGGGAACTGAAAGCGCTATACGAACTCAGTGACGTACTTTATCCGCAGTCACCTTCCAACTTTGAGCCGCGCTACAACATTGCCCCCACGCAAACGACCTTCGTGGTCCGCATGAGGCCTGATGGCAGACGCGAGCTCGCACAGCTGCGCTGGGGGCTGTTGCCAGCCTGGGCCAAGTCTCTGCGGGACGGCGCCCGCATGATCAATGCGCGGTGCGAAACTGTTGCTACGAGCCGCGCCTATAAGGCGGCTTTTGTGGCCCGGCCCTGTCTGGTGGTGGCGGACGGATTTTACGAATGGGCGGCGACGGGGACAACACAGAAGCAGCCCTATTTCCTCCAGCGCAGGAACGCAGCGCCCTTTGCCTTTGCCGGAGTTTGGGAGACGCGCCATCTCAGCGAAGAGGACACCTTCACCATCATCACCTGTCCTGCCAATCGCATGGTCAGCGCGGTCCATGATCGGATGCCACTGATGCTGGCACCTGGCGACTGGCCAGCCTGGCTCGGTAGCCTCGAGGCCCGTACTGCCTGCCTGTCCCGTCCGCTTCCTGCCGAAGATATGGAAATGTGGCCCGTAGGTCGCGCAGTGGGAAGTCCCAAAAACCAGGGGCCATCACTCATTGCCCCGATCGCGCTTTAAGAGCGCAATTGCAGAGCGTGAGTGCCTGCCACGATGATGGCCCGCGCCATGCTGGCCCGCCCTGGTGAAAAGACGCAGCGCCCAAACAGACGCGGTCACGGCCGCTGCGCCCCCAGTATGCGCAGGTATCCTGCCTCGCTCAGCTGGCGGCCACGGGCGATGGCCCGACGTACGCTGTCGCGCAAACATTCATGGGGATCGCGCCATTCCCGGGCCACCCGTGCAGCTCCAAAGAGGGCGATGGCGATCTGACGATGGGCCATGCCTGCACGCCAGCCATCGAGCGCGGTGAGAACCTGATAGAGGCGTGTGGCGGGCTGTGACCGCAGAAAATGGTGGGGACGCAGCGATGCGCACCGTTCGAGCTCCAAAAACGCGGACCAGGCCTGAAGCGGTGCACCGCGCAGCGACGTGCTCAGAGGCTGCGGAAAGACATGTACCGGCCGGCGCAGGTCTGCGCCAGTGACACAGAGCTGCAAGGTATAGCGCTCTTCGCGCACGAGCAGATGCTGAACCGCACCACTACGAATCAATACTCCCCCGAAAGGCAGGTCCGCGAGCCGCAAGGCTGGCCGACCGCCAATCGGCGCGCCGATGGCAAACGCCCTTAAGACCCCGGCATAGGCATCGGGATGCCACACAACATCGGCATTGAGCGCGTCATGCGCGGCCGATGAGGCGTAAAGACAGGCGGAGCCACCAATCCCCGCCAGCACGGATGCCGTAAAGACGCGAAACCGCCCAACCGCCTCCTCCTCCCGAAACTGTGCGCGCGCAGTCTCAAGCGCGCCGGCAAATTGCGAATTGCGGCGCAGGAACTCCCATGCCCAGGCCGCCCGCGACAAGGGTGGCGGCGTCCCAGGTCCACTCCAGCTGCGATGCGTAGCTCTTT
Source organism: Alphaproteobacteria bacterium (assembly GCA_028869725.1). Lineage (GTDB taxonomy): Bacteria > Pseudomonadota > Alphaproteobacteria > Micropepsales > Micropepsaceae > Rhizomicrobium. The sequence continues at coordinate 4,198 of JAGWRJ010000421.1, forward strand.
GCCCGCCGGCGCCGCTTCGGCGTCTGTGCGCGCCGCCACTCACTGCGCCGGCTCCCAAACCGGCTGCCACAACACCGGTCCGCAAAGCCCGCCCGCTGCGCGCAGGTGCGCCAGTATCTCTTCGGAGACAGGCAGCAAGCCGGCGACTGCAATGGTGGGGCCAAGCGGCCTTGCACGACCCAGACGCTGTAAAGGCCAGCGTGCCCGGCGCAGAATGCGCTCGATCCGTACATCGGTGACCGTCATGATTGCCGACAGTTTGCGGGCAAGGCCGAACTCGAGCATGGCCGCAAAGAGTTCGTAGGTTGCGCTGCCAAGGCCCGCCGCACCGTCTGCGTCCCGATCAACGTCAACAGCGAAGCGGCTACTCTCCCAGATGTGCTCACCGGCCGGCACGGCATGGCCGTCCAGAAGCTCGCTGAAGACCTCGCCCAGCATGGTGGGGCCCTGTGACGGCAGCAGCCGCACGCACCCGCCGATGGTGCCCGCTCTGGTCTTCAGCAGCAGCCACACCGGATGCAGCGCATCAAATCCGTCCTTCTCCATGTCGTTTTCGGTGTGCACCTGCCATTTCAGACGGTCGCGAAAGACGCGGCAGCGCAGCCGGTACATGTCGTCGAGCGCACCAGAGAACTCATGCTGGCGGTGGGGAGAGATAAGCAGGACCATACGTGACTTCCATGCGGAGTTGCTCCGCATTGGAGGCCCAGCTCGTCATGTGACACACGCTCTATAGTTGGGGAGGGTTTTGTCCACTTGTGGCGCGCGCGAGCAATGCCACGGCCTGACAGATCGAGCGCACACCAAGTTTGGCCTTGGCCCGGCTCAGGTGATAGATCACCGTACTGGGCGCCAGTCCCAATATCACTGCCGTATCGGTTGCAGACTTTCCGGCGGCGGCCCATTCGAGACATTCGTACTCGCGCCGCGACAGCTGTACGCCGTCCACCATGCGTGGCGCGCAAATCCGTTCGCGGGCGCGCTTGTGCAGGAGTACGGCCATCAGCTGCAGCACATTCTCCTCGGAAAAGATCCGGGACGGCAGGTCATCGAGGCCTGCGCCGGTCGCCAGGGTTAGGGCAGCCACAGGTCCGTCCTCGTCATGGAGCGGGATGGTCAGGCCAGCCTTGATACCGAAAAAGCTCGCCTCGTCGTAGAACTGGCGCAGCCGCGGTGACGTCACTGCACGTTCGACCTCCCAGCGAAAGGGGTCCTTACGCGCTGCCAGATTGGCAATCACCGGGTCGAGACGGTGATAGCGCGACTTTATGTAGTGCTCGACCCAGGCGCTCGGATAGGTTGCGATGATATTGGGTCGGCGTGCACGGCCACGCGTCAGCGCCAGATAGGCGATATGGCGGATCCCGAACAGGGAGGCGACATCGGCCATCGTGTCGCGCAGCGAGGATGGAGTAAGGCTTGCGTCGAGCTTGGCGACGAAGCGGTTGAAAGCCTGCTGAAGCTGCTTCGGC
>JAGWRJ010000422.1 GCA_028869725.1 Alphaproteobacteria bacterium
AGTGCTCGACGGCTGCATGCGATGTTGTTTACGTCCACTTTTGGGCTCCCCCAAGCTCTGCGGTGTCGCAGATGAGAGGCTAGCATCAAATCGGTGGCGGCGCCCAGCGTGCACCATCCTGCCCGCCCCGTCGCGCCAAGAAGCTACATGGTCCCTGCTTTTGCTCCCATCGTGGGCACGGGCACGTTGGATCTTTGAGCTTTCAATATGTCTTCAAATATCGCGGGCGGGCCTGTCTCATCTTCGTCCAATCGGTGCGCTGGCGTCGGGACAAATGCGGCAGCGCAAACTGGACCTGACCCTATTTGCTGGACTGTCGCGCGCAGCGTCACTGCGACCGATGCAGAAGTGTTGAGATTTATCGTGCGGCGCGGATTGCTCGGACCTGGCACAGCTTGTGTCGATGTTCATCAGCTGGCTGCTGCAGCCCCGTCCTGTGTCACAACGACGTAGACAAGGGATAAGGGCCTTTGTCTCCTCGTTGCTGAGCTCGGTGTGGCAGAGATGCCGACGCCTCGCCGAGGCGACGGCTGCATGGCACAGCTGGTGCCAGCCTTGCCGCAGGCTTTTGAACGATTCTCAGTGAAAGCGACAGGAGGTTCGCGTACCCAGCACGTCAAGCCTGTGTGCGTTGGCTAACCACCATTGGCGCGGAACAGTTCAAGGGTACGCTGATAGGCGAGCTTGGCTGCCGCGTCATTGTAGTCGGCCCTACGATCCGAATTGAACCCGTGGCCGGCATCGTAGACATAGACCGGAACCTCCGGATGCGCGGCGCGCAGCTTTTCGATGCCTTCCATCGGAATGCCATGATCGTGTTCACCGAAGTGACAGATCACCGGGCACTTGGGTTGCTCTTCGGCAAATTGCGGCACGAGGCTGCCGTAATAGGACGAGCCCGCGGCAAGTCCGGTGCAGCGGCAGGCTGCCGCCCATACCACCGAACCGCCATAGCAGTAGCCAACGATGAATACCGCACCCTTTGTCTTTAGAGCATCGATGCAGACCTGGGTGTCGGCAATCGACTGGGTGAAGGGATGCTGCTGGCGTGCAATCTGAATGCACTTCTGGATGTCGTCGGGGGTGTACTGCGCTTCAAGACCGGGCGCCTCGCGGTCATAGAGGGCGGGCGCCAGGACCTCATAGCCCTCGGCCGCATATTTGTCGGCCTGTTCCTTGATGTGCTCGGTGACCCCGAAGATCTCCTGGATGAGGACGACACCGCCGCGACGGGTACCGGTGGGCATGACATGGTAGACGCCGATCTTGGCGCCATCGCCCATCGTCATCTTGGTCATCTTGCCTTTGAGCGCCATGTCAGTACCTCCAGAAGTTGATCCCGGGCACCATAGAACGCCTGGGGCTCATGGCCAAAGCCAAAATCCGGGCCCGTCTGGTGTTCCTGGTGCCGTGCGGCGGGTCGCAAGGCGCTTCGCGCCAAACGATGGTGTCAGCGACCGACGACGTTAAAGCCGGCGCGCGGGAAATGGACGTGGACGGTGCCAACAGCCGGATGCTCGCGGGCGATGACAAGGCGGTCCGCATTGGCCGCCAGCAGGATGCCGTTGATTGGGTCGCGGCCATAATCATTGGCCATCACGGATACGGCGCTGCCGCGTGCAAGCCCTGCGCAATCGCGCGGGTCATGCGGAATATGGGCCGCAGGACCTGGTTCGGTTGCTGCGGCCACGGCCACGGCGTCCGCCGGGCTCATGTTTGTAAAGCTGCCATGGCCGATATCAGCAAGCCGCGCGCGCCAGGCCGAAATCGCCGGCATATCGGCCATCAGCGCATCGGCATCGCTCGCCAGGGCACTGCGGTAGAACCAGATGTTATAGTAGGAGGCGATGTCAGAAAGGCTCGGTGCGGCACCGCCAAGCCACGACTTTCCGGTTGCAAGCTCACGTTCAATCCACGCGACCATCGCCCGGAACTGGCCCTTGGCTTCGGGGACAGCCTGCTTCATGCGCGCGATATCAAACGTGCTTCCGGACAAGGCCTCACGGTCCTTGATAAAGTCCTTGGGGACGTTTTCGCCGATGGTTCCAAAAATGATGGTCACACAATCTGGAAGAGGACGCGGTCGGCCCAGGAATTCACCATCCAGTCGGCATCATGCACCACTCTGGGATCAGGAAAGCGCCGCTCCAGTTCAGCCATGATCACCGCTGTATCGCAGTAGATGTCGGCACCGATCTGCATCACCGGTATGCGGCGATAGCCACCTGTCAGCGTGATGAGTTCGGGCTTCGGCATGATTGTAGGTTCAATCACCGCCACCCACGGAATGCGCTTGATGCCAAAAAGAACCCGAACCTTCTCCGAAAAGGGGGAGGCGGGATAGTGATGGAAGATGATGGAACTGTTCATGTTGCCTCCGCGGCGTGTCCTACCCTGAATGCCAGGCAAGGGTGACAGGCGTATCTTGATCCGCAGACATGGTAGGCAGCCTTCGAGCCCAATGTAAATGCGGGCATCATGGGCAGGCGAAGGGTAAAATTTGTACGGGCACGCGAGCGCATAGCTGCATGCCGCGGTCGTACCAATCTCCTGCTTGCGGTACGGACAGAGTATCCCGGAGTCGGGTCATGCCAACTCCGTTCTTCGCGTCTTGACGGAAATTGAAGATGTGACGCGGATCGAACGACATCCGATGAGAGTGCCGCGCAGCGTCTCGATATGAGTGCTGGGCGACGCCCGCAAATCATGATGCGGGGTCGCGCGAGCGAAGTCCATCAAGCCGGTTCAACGTCCTTTGCCACGAAGCCTTGCCAGGAACTCATATAGGCAACAAAGGCCGGGCTCAGACCTTCATTGCGCAGATGCTGTTCGGTCACCGGCAGCGCTGGTGAGGTGTAATGCGGGTCGCTCTGGATACGGAACGGCACGTCGTGACGCAAAATGGCGGCGCGACCAAGGATGACGAAGTCGCAGCCCGCCTCAAGCACACCCGCGGCGGTGCGTGCGCTCATGATCTTGCCCGCAGCACCTATGCGGACCTTCCCGCGCGGCAGATCGGTGAAGTAGCTCATCAGCGTCTGGCCCTGAAACTCCGGCTCCTCGGGCTCTTTGCCGACATCCCACAGCGACAGGTCGAGATAGTCGATCTTGCCCTGGCGCAGGACTTCACGCGCAAAGTCACGCATTTCTGCAAGCTTCAGTCCGAAGCGCTCCGGAGAGATCCGCAGACCCAGCTGAAAGTCCGGGCGACACCTTGCACGTATGCCATCGATGATTTCGAAAATGATCCGGGCGCGGTTTTCGAGGCTGCCGCCATAGTGGTCGGTGCGGCGGTTGATCTTGGAGGAAAGAAACTGGGCGAGGAGATAGCCATGCGCACCATGCAGCTCCACACCATTGAACCCGGCAGCCTGCGCCCGAAGGGCCGCCGCTATGAAATCTTCGCGCACGCCCTCCACCTCTGCGGCGGTAAGCGCGCGGGCACCCTTTTCGGGGTCGTCCGACGGACACACAGGGGTACCGACAAGCTCCTTCGGCGAACGGTTGCCGGCGTGATGAAGTTGCACGGCAGAAACTGAGCCGTAGTCCCCGATGGCTTTGGCCAGGCGGGTGAGGCCTTCAAGATGAATGTCGGAAAATATTCCGAGTTGCCCGGGAAAACCCTGGCCCTGGCTCTGTACATGGGCGGCGCAGGTCATGGTCAGGGCGAAGCCACCTTTGGCGCGCATGGTCAGCCAGTGGAACTCCTCGTCTGACAAGCGACCATCGGGATGGCTTTGAAGATTGGTAAGAGGCGCAAGAACGAAACGGTTCTTAAGGGCAGGGCCGTGCGAAAGGGCCAGCGGCTCGAACAGGTGTGCAATCGACATCGGGTTCCAACAGGTTGAGTTGCAAATCCAAAGGCTGAGGTCAGCGCGGCTTCTGGCGCGCTTTGGCGCCGCGAAACCCCGCGCGGGTCTCAAGACGCTGCCAGTATGATGCGATATCCGGCCCCATCTGCTCGGCAAGTCCGAGGGTACGGCCAAGCAGCACCGCATATCCGACACTGATGTCGGCGAGGGAGAAACGCGAGCCGCAAAGGAACGGTGTTGCAGCGATCTGTTCGGTAGCAAGGCGCAGCCGGTTGAGGAAGATCCGTTCGTAGGCCTCGGCCACGGCCGGGTTTCGGCTTTCTTCAGGCTCTAACAGGCGGTAGCGCAGGACTACGGTGAGCGGTGTGGTGAGTGTAGCCTCGCCATAATGAAGCCAGTTGAGCCAGGAGGCGTAGGCGTCTTCACCAGGCGCAAAGGAGAACCGTCCGCCACCATGCACGCTGTCAAGATACTGCAGGATTGCGACGGACTCGCTGAGCCGTGCAGTGCCGTCGATAAGGTATGGAATGGTACCGAGCGGATTGATGGCAAGATAATCCGGTGTCGTGCGCCGTGGCGGAAATTCCAGAAGGTGGAGTTCGTACGGAAGGCCAAGCTCTTCGAGTAGCCAGAGGCAGCGGAAGGAGCGGGCATTGGCGCAATGGTACAACTGGATCATGGTCAGTTTCTGCTCGGTAATAGTCAGTCAGCGCCATTTTAGCGGGCTCAGACGGGCAAGTGAAAGGGGCGTTTTTGCAGTGCCTGGTAATGCCCGGAGTTCAATGAAGGGATTTCGATGGGGCCCTTCATGCAGATGGCCCCGCGGCAGTACAGACGCTGCCGCGGGGCCATTGTGATGCATTCCATCGCCCGCGCTGTGGTACCAAAGGAACACGTCGGCGCGGGGAGGATCTCTTACATCCGCTCGATGATGATGGCTGGCGCCATGCCACCGGCCGCGCACATCGTGACCAGCCCGCGCTTGAGATCGCGGCGTTCCAGCTCATCGAGGATGGTACCAATCAGGATCGAGCCGGTGGCGCCGATTGGATGGCCAAGCGCAATGGCGCCGCCATTGACGTTGACCTTGTTCCGGTCAAGCTTGAGATCTCGCATGAACTTTTCGGCGACGACCGCAAAGGCTTCGTTGATTTCGAAGAGGTCGATGTCATCGAGCTTGAGGCCTGCCTTCTCCAGCACTTTGCGCGCGGCCGGGACCGGAGCGTTCAGCATCAGGGTTGGGCTGTCACCAATGTTCGCCATGGCGACCACCCGCGCGCGTGGCTTCAGGCCATGCTTTTTGGCGTAGGAGGGGGAAGCAAGGAGAACCGCCGCGGCGCCGTCCACGACACCGGACGAATTGCCGGCATGGTGGATGTGTTCGATCTTGAGATCCGGATAGACCTGACGGATCAGCCCGCCATAGGTCGTGCCTTGTTCATCGAGCGGCACCTCGGCCATCATCGTGAAGGCAGGCTTTAACGCGGCCAATCCGTCGAGTGTCGTCTGCGGGCGTGGGTATTCATCGTGATCAAGCGCCAGCTTTCCGTCGTCGTGATAGACCGGAACAAGGCTCTTGGAAAAACGCCCTTCGCGGATGGCGACTTCGGCGCGTCGCTGGCTTTCAACCGAAAGTTCTTCCGTCGCCCGGCGCGAGATTCCCTCAAGGGTTGCGATCGCATCGGCGCAGACGCCCTGATGGGACTGGGGATGCAGGGCGCGCAGATGAAGGTTTCCGGCATCCATCATGGGCGGGCTCTTGGGGTCGGCACTGGCGGCGGTATAGCTCATCATCTCGGTGCCGCCGGCGACGACGAGATCTTCCATGCCGGCCATGATCTGCGCGGCTGCCATATTGACCGTGGTGATGCCCGACCCGCAGAAGCGGTCGAGCGTGACGCCGCTGGCCTTGATGTCATACCCTGCGTCGAGCGCCGCCATGCGGCCAAGGTCGCTGCCTTGTTTGCCGCGCTGGGATGAGGTTCCCCAGATCACATCGTCGACCTCTGCGGTGTTGATGTGGTTGCGATCGGCAATCGCTTTAAGAACGGTTGCGGCCAGACGCTGGGGGTGGAGTTCCGTCAGCGCGCCTTTTCCAACCTTGCCGATACCGCGCGGGGTTCGGCAGGCGTCGATGATCCATGCTTCGGACATGTAAGTTGCCTTCAAGTAGGAGGGATGGGCGCAATTTCATTGCGTTTTGATCTAATCCGCGGCCATTTTAAAGGTCAAGGTGTTTTGGCGCGTTACGCTGCGGCAGTGCAATGGAACGCAGCGTTTCAACGGGCGCGAATGACATATGGCGGCCCCTGTCTTCAGCCCAAGCGCGGCTTCGTCGAGAGCGGTGGGAAGATTGTTTTAAGGAAGCGGAACTTCCGGTTGTCTTGCCGTGTGAGCTGCGCGTGTACCTCTGGCGAGGTAATGATCACTCCTGTCTTTGCCGGGTCTCAGCCTGAGGCGACGCCCCGGGTTCCGTGCCGATCAGATTGCCCAGCACGCCCGTGCGTGGCGCGGGCAAAGTGCCAGCGCTGCACGGCGTGATGGCGCCTCGGAGTTTGCACGCCCTACCGCGTCTTAAAACTCAATCAGCTTTCGGCTTTCGCCCCGTGTCCAGAAAGTCGCGGGCGCTGAAATTCTCAGGAGCGCTGATTTCGGTGATCGGATCGTCCTTGTCGTCATATTCGAGCCTGAGGGCCCGGCTCATCACCGCATGCATGTCGTAGAGGCAGGTGATGTAGGTCAGTTCCAGGATCTCTTCATCCGAAAGCAGAGTTTTCAGTGTGCTGAATATGCCTTCTGGTATGCGCCCACGTGCCATCACCAGATAATCCGTATAGGCAAGTACGGCGCGCTCTGTCTCATTGAAGCAGCCGGCTGTCTGCCACTGCGAAACCGCTGCGATCTTGTCCTCGGCTACGCGCAGTCCGCGCAGGGATTTGCAGTGCTGGGAGTAGACGAACTGGCTCCCGACTGCCCAACCGGCGCGGGTCTGGGCGAGCTCGCGCAATACGGGATCAAGCTTGCGCTCCGGATTGCGATAAAGGCCAAATCCGCGCACGGCGTGGTCAAAGATATCGGGGATGAGCGCAAATACCGTCCACCAGTTACCGGGGGTTCCGGTCGCGGTGCCTGGATCCTTGACGGGATCACGATCCGGGCCAAACAGAAGATCGTAATAGCGCAGGATGGTCTTGTCGGTGACCTTGCTGCGCGGGACCTGCTTCAACCTGGGCATGCATACCTCCTGTGGCGCACACGCCGCGGATTGCGGCGCGCGGGTGGCCTCAGGCGTTGAAGCGAAAATGCATCACGTCGCCGTCCTGGACCACGTAGTCTTTTCCTTCGAGCCGGAATTTGCCCGCATCGCGGGCGCCGGCTTCGCCATTGTGAGCGATATAATCGGGATAAGCGATGGTTTCGGCGCGGATGAAGCCATGTTCGAAATCGCTGTGGATGACGCCGGCGGCCTGGGGCGCCCGCGAGCCCCGAGTGACAGTCCAGGCCCGCGTTTCCTTGGGCCCGACGGTGAAGAAGGTAATGAGGCCCAAGAGATCATATCCGGCCCGGATGAGACGGTTGAGGCCGGGCTCTTCCAGGCCGAGGCTTGCGAGAAATTCGGCCCGCTCTGGCGGGGATAGCTGCGCTACCTCCTCCTCGATGCGTGCCGAAATCACGACCGCGGCGGAGCCCTCCGTGCGGGCCTTTGCCTCAACGCTGGCCGCGAACGAATTGCCGGTGGCTGCAGCGCTTTCTTCGACATTACAGACATAGAGCACGGGCTTTTGGGTGAGGAGGCCGAGCTGGCGGTAGGGTTCGCGCTCCTCCGGGGTGAGGTCGGCAAGACGCGCGGGCTTGCCAGCCCGCAAAAGCGCAATGGCCTTCTGCATCAGCGCAAACTGCTCTGCCGATGCCTTGTCGCCGCCCTTGGCTTTCTTTTCGAGAGGAACGATGCGCCGCTCCAGGCTGTCGAGATCAGAGAGCATGAGTTCGGTCTCAACCGTTTCGGCGTCGCCGATCGGATCGATGCGGCCCTCGACATGGGTGATGTCGCTGTCCTCAAAGCAGCGCAGGACGTGCACGATGGCGTCGACTTCGCGGATATTGGCGAGAAACTGGTTGCCGAGACCCTCGCCTTTGGAGGCTCCGCGCACCAGGCCTGCAATATCGACGAAGGTAATGCGGGTGGGGATGATCTCCTTGGAGGCGGCGATCCGTGCGAGCGCCTCAAGCCGTGCATCAGGCACGGCGACATCGCCCACATTGGGTTCGATGGTGCAGAACGGATAGTTGGCAGCCTGGGCGGCAGCGGTTTCGGTCAGGGCATTAAAGAGAGTGGACTTGCCCACATTGGGAAGTCCGACAATGCCGCATTTAAATCCCATGCCTACGTATCCTTCGGGCGAGGAGGAGTGCCCGCCGCCTTTGCGGGACGGGCTGTCAAGAGCGTCACCTTGTTCACGAAGCCAGCATCGTCATCCTCGGCCAGCAGTGGGCCGGCTTCGGCGATCGCATGCAGGAGGGGGACGAGCCAGTCTTCGTCGGCGCGGGAAAAATTTCCCAGCACGTGGCCATAGACGCGTTCCTTGTGTCCGGGGTGGCCGATGCCGATGCGCAGGCGCCGGTAGTCGGGCCCAAGGGCGGAGGTGATCGAGCGCAGGCCATTGTGGCCGGCATCGCCACCACCGGTTTTTACCTTGAGCTTGCCGGCGATGAGGTCGAGGTCATCGTGGATGACCACGATGGCAGCAAGAGGCAGCTTGTAGAAGCGGGCAAAGGCGCCAACGGCGATCCCGCTCTCATTCATGAAGGTCAGAGGCTTGAGCAGGAACGCCTTGCGTCCGGCAAGTGTGCCTTCAGCGACGTCGCCGCGAAAGCGGGTCTTGAACGGGCCGAACCGATGGCGGTCATGGATCTCGTCGATCGCCATGAACCCGACATTGTGCCGGTTGCGGGCATATTCGCTGCCGGGATTACCAAGACCGGCAATCAACAGCGGGATGTCGGCGGCACGAGCCATCGTCCTCAACTCTGCGGCAGACCCGTCTTGTGGGACGAGCGGGCTTCGGGCGTCTCCTCCAGCCGCGCGCGTCTATCCACAAAGCCAGGAGACGAAGAACCGGACGCCTACTTCTTCTCGGCGGCGGCAGCCGGAGCAGCGGCCTCGGCAGTCGGGGCAGCTTCTGTCTTGGCAGCCTCTTCACGCAGCGCCGAGGGTGCCACGACGGACGCGATCGTGAAATCGCGGGCAATCGTCGGGCGCACGCCTTCGGGAAGCTTGATCGCCGAGATATGCAGCGAATCGTTGATCTCCATGGCGGAGAGATCGGCCTCGAGATATTCGGGGATATTGTCGACCGGGCAAACCAGTTCCACTTCATGGCGCACGATGTTCAAGGTGCCGCCGCGCTTGATGCCGGGGGAGACTTCGCTGCCCTTGAAATGGACCGGAATGTCCAGGGTGATGGTGGTGCCGGCTTCCAGGCGCATGAAATCCACATGCACCGGACGATCGGTGACCGGATCCAGCTGCACATCGCGCGGAATGACACGGGTCTTCTTGCCACCCACCTCAAGCATATAAAGCGACGTGAGGAAATTGCCGGCGCCGACCTGACGCTCAAGCTCACGGCTGGCGAGCATCACTGGCTCAGGTGCACCCTTGCCGCCATAAACAATGGCCGGGATGTAGCCCTTCTGGCGGGTCCGGAAGGCTGGGCCCTTGCCCGTACCGGAACGGGGTTCGGCTTTGAGTTCGAGCGTCTCGCGCATGTCGCTAAGTCCTTGATTTTCCAGAATTTAGCCCGGTGGCCTGCGGCGATGGGCTCGGAAAGCGCGGAGGTGTAGCGGAACTGGCCGCCAAAGACAAGGTGGGCCTGCACTCCGAAGGGCCCGAATTGGCGGCTTCTCGTCCCGGGTGTGGGGCGTTTCGAGGTCTTTGAAGCCTGTCACCGGACGGATACTGGGGCATTCGGGGTCTGGTAGGCGCGCGCGGCAGCGACACGATCAGCGTGCTGGCACTTGGAGAAGCCGGCACCTTAAGTATACAAGATAGATCGGAAACCCGCGCCGGGGGCGGACGCGTGCCAAATGATGCTTTACAGCTGGATTATGTCCGCTCGGGCTTTAACCGGACGCTGGGTTTCGGCAAGAAGCCCGCACTTCTGATCGTCGACTTCGTCGGAGCCTATCTGATCGAAGGCTCGCCATTGTATGCAGGAGTGGAGACGGTCCGGGACAATGCGGCCATCCTTCTTCAGCTCTGCCGCGACGCGGGGCTGCCCGTACTGCATACCAAGGTCGCCTATACCGCCGATGGCGCCAATGGTGGGGTTTTCTTCCGCAAAGTCGGCGCGCTGCGTGTCTTTGCCGAGGGTGGCGATCCCAGACTCGCGGCCATTGATCCGGCTCTTGCGCCGCTCGCCCATGAGGTCGTGATCGTCAAGCAGTATGCCTCGGCCTTCTTCGGAACGAGCCTTGCATCGACCCTCTGCGCTCAGGGCATTGACACTCTGATCATCGCAGGCGTTTCGACCTCCGGATGTATTCGTGCCACGGCGGTTGATGCCTGCCAGCATGGATTTATCCCGATTGTCGTAGCCGACGCGGTAGGCGACCGTGATCCACAGGTGCATGCGGCGAACCTGTTTGATCTTGCCGCCAAATATGCCGATGTCGTGACTTTGGACGCGGTGCGTGACGCGGTTGTCGGGGGTGGGTTGGGGCGCCGGCTGGCGCAGTAGCCGCAGAAATTCGTTTCGGTAAGGAGCGCAAGAGGCGCGGGATATGTCAGACGCTACCAATCGCGCATATGAGTTTTTGCGGGCGAGCATTCTTGATGGTTCGCTTCCGGCAGGCTCGCGGCTGCTTGAAACGGCGATCGCCGAACAGGCAGGTGTCAGTCGCACCCCGGTGCGTGAAGCCATCCGCAGGCTGGACTCAGAAGGGCTGGTGCATTTGCGCCCTCACTTCGGCGCCATCGTTCGCTCCTGGACGTTGAGTGAGCTGGAAGACATGTTCTCGCTGCGTGCCGTCATCGAGGCCCACGCCGCAGGTCGGGCCGCGACGCGGATCACGCCTCAGCAACTGCGCGAACTTTCGGTCCTTGCCGAGGACATGCTGGCGCTGGCAGAGGTTGGTGCCCCCGATTCGCGCGATCGGATCAGCGAACGCAATGCAGAGTTTCACCGCACGCTGATCGATGCCGCCAGAAGCGAGCGGGTACGTTCGATGATGTCACAGGTTGTCGACATGCCGCTCAGCCTGCGCACTATCCTTCGTTATGATGCCCAGGCGCTGGCGCGTTCGGTGCGTCATCATCTTGAAATTGTCGCTGCACTGCAGAGCCGGGATCCGACATGGGCCGAATCGGTGATGCGCAGCCACGTCATTGCCGCCTGGCACGCCATAGAAGCCGATGCCAAAGCCCATCTCGCAGAGGCGAGTGCGCAGGCCTGAGCGCGGCGACTGGCCGGGCATGACGGCGCGGTCAGTCGGTGCGCGTGCTATCAGATGATCCCGTCGGTCTTGAGCTTTTCGTAGCGGGATTTGGTCAAGCCTGCCCGCTCCAGCCACACAAGATCGTTGTCTTCGCCAAGATCATGGGCGGACCAGCGGACGCGCCCTGGCGTTGCCGAAAGCTTGGGCGCGACATTCTGCATGAGAATGCTCCCAAAATGGCGATGGGCGACGTCTACGATGGCCTGTCGCGCCTTGAAGTGCGGATCTTCGAGCATCTCTGGCGCGCGATAGATCGGGCCGCAGGGAATGGCGGCATCATCGCAAAGCTTCTGAATCTCGGCGCTGGTATGGGTTTTTGACCAGTCGTTGATGAGTGCATCGAGTTCGGCCTGCCGCTCGCCACGTGCGTGATGGGTGCTGAAGCGGGGATCCTGGGCGAGTTCAGGCTGTCCGATGAGTTCGGTCAGGCGCCGGAACACCGTATCCTGGTTTGCCGCAATGATCATCATGCCGTCCTTGGTATCGTAGATGTTGGACGGGGCGACATTGGCAATGACGCTTCCCGACCGCTCGCGGATATGCCCGGCGAGTTGATACTCAGGGATGAGACTTTCCATCATGTTCAGGACGGCTTCGTAGATTGCACAGTCGACGACTTGCCCCTTGCCCGTACGATGACGCGCCTGCAGTGCTGCCAGTGCGCCGAGGCAGCCAAAGGTCGCGGCCAGGCTGTCGCCGATGGAGATGCCTGCACGCGAGGGACGCCGGTCAGGTTCGCCCATCACGTATCGCAGACCACCAAATGCTTCTCCGACCGAAGCGTAACCTGCCTTTTTTGCGTTGGGGCCTGTCTGCCCGTATCCCGAGACGCGGATCATGATGAGACGGGGATTGATGGCTGAGAGGACGTCATAACCGAGCCCCCAGCGCTCCATGGTTCCGGGACG
>JAGWRJ010000423.1 GCA_028869725.1 Alphaproteobacteria bacterium
CGATAACCATTACGTCAACTGATTTGCATCGAACCTCAGCCGGGCATGCTTAAGAACTGTTGTCCAGCAAGATCTTCGTCGCCTACAACGCGTCTTCAGCAGCCACGAAGACAAGATGTCCATCAGAACGCGTCAGGTGCGTCCAGATCAAGTCCGTGCGATTGCGGGCCTCTGATGCATACGGCCTCACTCAAGAATCGTCCGTGTCGCTCGGCAGACGAACCTGCTCGAGGCGGTCGTCGGACCCCAAATCCGACAGCAGGTCGCGCTTCGGCTCCAGCACCGCGCCTTCGTCCAGCACCAAGGCCCCCGACTCCTCATTCAAAGTGGCGGTGCCGCGCAGGATGTGCGGACAATTCAGGGCATCTCGGATCTCATCAAATGGCCACCTCGTGATGAACTCCATGCCTGAAATGGTCTGGATCAGGGCGGTATCTGGACCCCACGTTCGACCAATGTACTTGACCTGTTCTTCGATCGTGATTTTCTTGGCCTTGCTCGAGACGTCACTGAGCATGCTCTTGGGGAGGATGGGCAGAGTCCTGGTGACCGAACCGTAGGTGTAGGTCAGGACGATGCCATCACATGCAGCAGCGGCCAAGGCGCAAAGTACCCGCAGCGTAACGGGCGTAACGCTTTGCAACTTCCGCAGTGGCAAGGGCTTCGTACGGGTGGCGTTTGCGCGAATCTGATCTGTGGCCTGATCAAGTGCGTCGAGGATCTCGATGAGATAGGCGTGGACTCCTGCGATATCCGCGGGGCCTTCTTTTTTATCAATGTTCGGCCGCAGCCGATGGCGCACAACGGCATCGCTTTCAAGCTGCGTGACAATATCGATCTTCCTGCGCAGCAAGATTAAAATGACCGCCAGCTTCTTCAGGCGCGCAAACCTTGCAGGGTCGCGCTTGCTAAGAGGCACAGGATGGCCCTTAATTGGGCGATTCTCTGTGAGGGGTATTGCGATCGCCGGATCGCTGGCGAGTCCTTCCGAATGCGCGTCGTCCATCGTGATGTACCGGTGGCCAGCCTTAGTGGCTGGTCTTTATATTTGCCTATAAATTCAAGACCGCCCGTCGGTAGCGACCCCTTCAAGGGGTCATTGGCGGACAGTGAGGGCACGAACCCATCAACTTCCGTGACATTGCCCCGCATTCGCCCACCACCATGCTCAAAGACCCGCACGCCCGCATCAGCATGAGCACCGAAGCACCACTGGTTCAAGCCCCTGACCCCGGAAGCCCGGAAGACGATTGGCGAAGACATCAAGGCCGTTCAGTTCGGTTGGCCGCTGGGCATGCCGTTGGTGCGCAAAATGGATGCGGGATTGTGGGAAGTGCGAAGCACGATCGACGCGGGGATTGCCCGCGTGCTGTTCACCACGGCCGGGCCGGTCATGGTGCTTCTGCATGGCTGCATCAAGAAGTCGGACAAGGTACCCAGGGATGATCTGAAACTGGCTCTGCGCCGCATGAAGGAGGTTCATCATGGCTAAGCGCAATGCTCACATTGGCAGCACACTGTTCGCTGCTCGGTCCATCCTTGTGTGCATCGTCCATCGTCTTGTACCGGTGGCCAGCCATTATCGGCTGGCACCTATAATTACCCACAAATTCGGGGCCGCCTGCTGCTAGCGACCCCCTCAAGGGCCCTCTGGCCGACAGCGAGCCCCATATCTTGGGTAAAGCGACTGTGGCCCCTGCAGGCGCTCAGCTACGCGATCAAAGGGCTGGCGCTCGCGCACGGCCTGACAAAGACGCGGATAGCAATTTCAAGGCGCGGTGCACCCGCTCACGCGAACGAGGCAATCCGTTCCCTGCATAGCTCAAGCGTTCGGAGCATGACGGCCTCGCCCGATGACCCGTAGCCGGGGGAGCTTGGGCAATGTGATCGCAGCTACGGCAGCTCGCATCCGTTCCAGAACGTCATCGATCGCGGCATGGGTGTCCGATGCACGCAGTCCTGCAATCGATGAGACGGTGTGAAATGGACTACTTGCATGGACCGGGATGGGTGCCCATCCTCGGGAAGGACCCGCTAGGACAACGCTTCCAATACGGCCTTGGGATTCTTGTCGACGACCGTGAGCAGAACCTGCGCGGGCCCGGTTGGCTCGCGCCGCCCTTGCTCCCAATTGCGCAAAGTGCCGGTCCCGACGTGAATCAATTTGGCGAACTTCACCTGGGACAGGCCGGTCTTGGCGCGGATGCGGCGGACATCGGTGCCGGCGACATGAAACTCGCGTCCGGGCTCCCGCTCACCGCGCACGATCTCGTCCATCTGCCGGACGCTCGCCATCAAATCGTCGAAAAACGTGGTCATGGGTTCCGCCTCCAAAGCGCGATCACCGTGCGCAGGGCTTTGCGCTGTTCGGCAGTCAGGTCGTCCTGCTCGTTTTTGGGATAGATCATCAGCATCGCGATTTGCGAGGCGCTGACGAAGTGGTAGTAGATGACGCGTGCACCGCCACGCGTTCCGTGCCCTTTGGCCCGGACTCGGATCTTGCGCAGCCCTCCCGTGCCCTCGATGAGATCCCCAGCGTCGGGATCACGGGTCAGGCGGCGCTGGAGTACGGCATAGGTTGCATCGTCCAGCAGGGCCAGGACACGCCGTGTGAAAGTGGGGGTCTCGATGAAGATCACTCAGAAATACTACGTCAGCGGCGTAAGTGCGTCAATGGCGTACTGCACTAGGAACGATGTGGATTCAGGGAGGCTGCGGCGCTCCAGACAGCGCGCGACGATGCAGCCAGGCCATCGCGAGCAGCCAGTCCAGTGCCGACATCAGCGTCAGTACATCACCTGATTTTGCGAACTCGCCTGACGGGCGCCGCAGGCGAAGGGTGGTGAATGACCCCTCCATCGAAAGATCGATGAGGTCGGAGTCCACCCCGTGCTGGTTGAGCAAGGCAATGGCGTCCGCGGTCGACCAGGTGCGCGGCAACACCACGCCCGCCGGATCGACGAGCAGCCGATCGCTGTGCCCAGTAGCGGCCCATCGATCAGCCAATTGGTACAGCGTCTCACTCGGGGAGCGATCAAGCGCGGCTCGCAATCCTTCGCTGCCTTCAAGCCATCGCGCGGGATGCATCAGGGACCGTGGGTACCTTAATTGCGGGAGCGGCCAAGGCGCATCACCGCGCATCACCGCGAGATCCTCTGCGGCACGTTCAAGCGCTTCACCTTGGCGGGGTGAAAGCTCAACGCGCAGCATGGCCTCTTCAAAACCGTCTCCGGCATGCCGCGCCCGTGCGAAGGCGTCGATATGCCGGGGCAGGAAGTCATATAGACGCCGCAGCGGAGGCGGCGAGGCATAACGGCGCGTGGGCCGTCTCGCCGGAGCGTGTTTCAGGCGCGCATAGACCACGCCCATGCGGCCGGAGCGGTGAGATTTTCCGGCTCGTATCCAGGCCAGATCCAGTGGCTGCGCAACGAGCGCAGTCACCGCAAGGACGCTGGCACGCGGTGCGCTACATCCTTCCCGGAGGCTGTGGGCGAGTGGCACAGCGACATCCGCGATGTAGCTCGTCAGCGGTGTCTGGATCCCGGCATGGCCAGAATGACAGAGGGCCGTATGCACATCGCGGGCGCGGCAAGGCGCAAGTTCCGTTATCGCCTGGTGTCGGGCCGTGACCCGGCGTTTGCGGAGCCAATAGTTCTTGGCCTTGGGCTCTGCGCTGGCCCAGCGCAGCAGTTCGCCATGCCGCCCCTGCAGGATACCCTTGGCGAAGCGCCGTTTTTCGCCGCGGGTCTCCGCGAAGAGTGGCGTTTTCCAACCTGAATCGGGGGCAAGGCGGGTCTGTTCTTCGGCGAGCCAGGCGAGCACCCAGGGCCGGGCGCGGGTCCAAAGCGATCCCTCCAGCGGAACGAATCCCAGGGAAGTGTCGGTCTTGGCGCTGCCGAAGCCCCCGGAGCGATGCAGGTGCAGATAGTCGTGGCCCTCGCCATGGAGATGCAGGTCGCCGTAGAGAAGTCCTCGGGCTGATCCCGGCCGGATGCCGCTGGCTTCGAGCAGCACGAAGAGCAACAGCCGCAGCTCCGTCAGCCGCTGGAAATCCGGCGCGGCATCCGCAAGCGTCCGTTCGCCCTCCACATCCGCCACGAGCGCTTCGTACACGGCCTCGACCTCGGCGTCGGTGAAAAGGCCGGGATCGACGCTGGGCAGGCGAGGACCCGCAAAGGACTTGAGGGCGGCCCATGCCAACGGATCGCATTGGTACGTTTCTTCGAGAAAGCCATGGAATCGTTGCAATGCCTCGCGCGTTTCGGCCCGAGTGAGCCGCGGGGTGGCTGCAAGGACCGTTGCATAGGTGGTCTCGATCTCCGCGCCCGTCAATTCCAGTACGGCGCTTCGACCGGCCGCATCCAGCAACCGTTTGGCAAAGCGCTCGACCAAGTCATAAATCGTTCGGGGCTCCAGCCCCCGTCGGCGAGGGCCACCGCGCACAATGAGGTGTAGCGCGAACCCGGCGAGCAAGCCCATATTGGTCCGCGCGCCCACCGCATCGCGGAAGGCGAGAAGTTCGGTTCGCAGGCGAGCCTTTTGCCCATGACGACTATCCGACGCCAGACCAAGCGTCCGGTGGAAGCGATCCGGATTGAGCAGTCCGAACAGATCGGTGAGGGATCGGTGCGGAACGGCAGCCGACAATGGCGCTCCCCTTGCTGACGGTCCTGGCTCCGGCTTTGGCGTCGCGGGCGACGTCGTTGCCGAACCCTCGGATTCATAGAGAGCCTGGGGGCGATCCCGCAGTACGGTTGCAGGATCCTTCAGGGTGCGTACCGGCCAGTCGTCTTCGAGCGCCAGGCACCGCTCGACCGACACCCCATTCAAGCTGACCTCCTCAAGCATGATCAGACGCTCGGGTCCGGAGAGCTCGAGGCGACCAGCCGCGCGCGCAGTCGCCGCCACGGCTTCAAGGAGATCTTTGCCCTCCGCTGAAGGGTCGTCGGGACTGAGATGCCTTTTGACCCAGGTGGCCAAGTGCGCCTCTGTCGGTACATGGGCGCCTGGGGTTTCCATCCCGCGGCGCACGAGCCACAGTGCCGGCAGCCCGCTGAAAGCCATCGGTTTGGCCACGGTGCCGAGGACCGCGGGCACCCGCAAGGTGTCCCCCGGTCTTGCAGCGCGCACGGCTTTGGCCGCGGCACTGACGGCGGCGCGGGCCCAAGCGAGGTTCCGGTAAGGGGAATGCAACAGGATGCCGAGTGTGGCGAGATCGCCGAGGTCATCCCGGTGGTTGGCTTTGGCCTGGGCGAGCAGGCGGGTCCGCATCTGTTCGACCTGGCGTACGGCAAGGCCGAGTCCCGCAATGAAGGGTGAGGGATCGGCGGTGTGGCTCAGGATCGGGCGCCGCGGGATGAAGCCGCTCGTAAGGCCGTCGCGGTGGCTTTGCTTGAGCAGCCGCACCAACTCGATGCGGGTGATCATCGCCTCAAGGGCCTCTGCGGGATGTTGATCGCCCTGGCGGACGCGATCAGCGAGCAGCCCGCACAGGTCCTCGGTCATCTCAAGGACCTTGATTTCTCGGCCATCAGCCGGCCCCACGAGGCGCCGCCGGGTCGTGTCCAGGCGCAGGCCGGGCAGGAACTCGTGCACCGCGTGCGCCAGTCGCGGCAGGATCGCTTCGCGCACGGCGCGGCCGCGCTCCTTCAGTTCAAGGCGCAACCGCGCCAGCGTCGTGCGATGGTCCTGGAGGTGCTCGCGCTCGACCGCTGCCCAGTCACGCCAAGCTCGGAGCGGCACACCCTCCCACGTCCAGGGTGACAGTTGCTGGCGACGACCGAACCAGCCTTCCTTCAATAAATAAGCATCGATGGCCGGTCCAAGCTCTGCGGCCAAATCGCGTGGTGCGACGGGAGCGAAATCGGCGGTTGCGTGGGCGGGCGAGACCACCCAGCCGAGCTGGAAATGGCGCAGTTCCGGATCGATACCCGCGTGCTGCAGCTGGTGGTTGAGGCGATGGCGGTACCAGTTGTCCGCCTCTTGCAAGGGCAGTGGCATTGTGGCGCGCAACGCTGCTGCGGTGAATGGCAGTGGGCCGTCCGGTCCCGGTACGCTGAAGAGCGGCGCTTCGCTGCGCAGGATGACCGCCGCCAGTGTCGCGCCCTCGCCACCTGAGTCGGCGATGTCGATCAGGCGATCCAGAAATGCGCGCAATTCCGTTGTCCACCGCGAGCCGGTTGCGGCCACGCGGACTTTGCGCAGAGGATCGACCTGTTTGTCGCGCAGGAGGATCAGGCCGTATTCGGGGATGACGTGGTCAAGATCGATGTCACCCAGCGCATTGACGGGCCGATGGCCTGTCGCCGCGCACAGGGCCGCGGCCAGAAAATCGCGGTGCCTTGCCCAGGCTTCGAGCTCGCTAGCGTCCTTACGATGGGGAAGCGAGCGACGGGCATGCAACAGCGCATCGGACCATGAGGCTGCTGCGGTGTCGGTGAGCACCAGGCGCGAGCCGAAGGAACGATCGGCCAGCGGCGGGTTCACGGGCACCGGGGATGCAAACCAGGCCGCGAGCCGCGGCGAGAGGGTCCGCCAGAGGTCCTCGACCCGGGCGCCTGCGTAATACGTAGGCGCCAGCGAGACGGAAAAACTATCGCTCAATGCGAGCTGGGCGGCTTCTGTGCCCAGGTTTCGCGCGAGGTGCATGGCAAGCACCCGTCGCAGCGGGCTCGCGCCGATGCCGGCTTCCGGCATCAGTCTTTTGATCGTATCGGCCAGCCGGTAGGGGCATGCGACCTCGAGCGACAGGCGGGGGAGTACGGGTCGACCGGCCACAGGCAGCGTCGGGCCGAGCCCTAGCAGCAGGGTGTAAAGAGCTTGCGGGATTGGCCATGGAATGGCGTCTGCAACCGGCTCAAGGTAGTCGGCCAATGCGGGTGTCGACTGGAAGGCGTTCGGCGGAGGGAGAATACGGCGCCAAAGGATGGGCCGGTCGATCGCGAGCGATTCGCGGTGCTCGAGGCTCGGCGTGTCACCCCAGGTGAGAGCGGCCAGATCGCTCTCGCGGATGCCGGTGGCCAGCGCAAGCGCGAATGCGGCGAAGGGCTCAGACGCTGGCCTCTCACCGATGGCTTGGTGTGACTTGGCTTCGCGCAAGGCAGCCGTGGCAAGGCGAATGATGATCGCCTCCGGAACCTGCTGCGCCTCCGGGCCGAGCAGATCGCCCTGACTGCCACGGAGCAGCGCGGCCGCCCGCGCCTTGCTACGCGCGATACGGGCGGGTGGAGGCGTTTCCCCCGACTCCAGCGCGTCCGTAAATTCGACTGCGACGCAAGTCGTGTCATCGGGTTCGGCCGTGGCCTGACTCTGGACCAGTATTTCTGGAGCTTCGATATCTGACACCAGAGTGAGGGGGCGCATCGCCTGACGCAGCGCAGCTGGATCGGCAAGTAGCCAGCTATCCAGACGATCACCTAGCCAGCGATTCCAAAGATCCTCAAAGCCCTTGTGTTCCCGCTTTCCTTGGGCCCTATGACTTTCGACGCGAAGTTTGATCTCAGGTACGGATCGGGCGTCGCCGAGCAAGCGGCGGATCTCGATTCGGTCCGGCGCGCCACGGACGAATTGAGCCAGCGCGTTGATTTCCTTCCGCTCGGCGATGTCGCATCGCAGGGCCGCCTCGAGGAGAATGCCGAGCAGGATCCAGAGCGCTGTGGGTGGCGGCGACCTTTGCCGCTCAAAGTGCAGCAGCGCCACCGCGATGGGGTGGTCTTCGTGTGACCCATCGCCTTCATCTGACCCGTCACCGGTCAGATCAAGCCAAGGTCCCAAGGTGCGAAGCGTGCGGTCGAGGTGTACCAAGACTGCACGATCGATGTGTGTCAGTCGATGATCGAGCCTTCGAAGGGCGGTTGCGGCAGGCGCGTCCCACGATGTGGGAAAGGGCCCCGAATCGATGCCATCAATGATCCCGAGAAGCTCGTGGAGTGGTGTCGTCTCGGGATCGGGCAGGCCCATGGGCCCATCCTATTGCTGATGTCTTGGGTGATCAACGCCAGTGCTAGACATCTTACGGCTTGCATGGACCTTGTTGACCACGCTGATGCAAGCAGGCGCATCAAAGCGAAAGATCGATGACAAACATAGATTGCTTTGTATATCAAGTACTTATGCTATATATATACGATTGATGCTTCCATTAAGGAATGCACTTAACGTGAATGAACGTTTAGTGGTGTACTTCAGATGTGCCATCCTCATAATTTCCCGCCTCTAGCCACCACTCGCGCCACGCTCGCAGCGATCCTTTGAATCCCGCGCCGTTGCCTGCTCTCGGCGAGCGAGCCGGTATCGATCGCGCGCCTCGAGATACGCAATCATGCCGGCGTCTGGACGGCTAAATGGTTCCGTGTCCAATCCGTGCCCCCAATCCGTGCCCGACACGCTGCTTGGGCAGCGGAACGACCGCAGCACGGGCGGTGAACGGGTCGGACCTCGGCATCCCCGGGGTCACAGGGTTCGGTGACCCAACCGGTGACCATGCGCCCGCCGGTCGACGCTGCTGAC
>JAGWRJ010000424.1 GCA_028869725.1 Alphaproteobacteria bacterium
CCACCCTCTCCGCCAAATCAGTAAGTTACAGCAACATTCAATTTCTGTTGATTTCAGTGGATTTCAGATGTTGTCACCCTTCTGGGTGACAAGAGGGTGACAAACCCTTGTAGACCGGACTTTGCAGAAATTCACGTTTGTCACCCCGTGATGCTCGTCACGGTCGTCCGCACTCGATCGTTATTATTCTGTCCCGGAATCCTAATCGCCCCGCAACGGGGCACAACCGGGCACTAGGGGGCATGCGCCCCAATCGCTTTAGGCGATTTCCATCCTGCGACCAGCCCGGGGCCGCATGATGGAGTGCGCCTAATGCAACCCTCTGACGGTAATTTTTCGCTTGACTGGACAATAGTCGCGCCAGCGTTCGGGCCTGTCCTTGATTTGGACGGACTTGCGAAGCTACTACATCGCGACCGCGCGACGATCTTGGCTGACCGATGCCGGGCGCCCCAACGCGTCCCGCCAGCCCACAAGGCTCCCGGTACCAAAGAGCCGCTCTGGCTGCTTGACGAAGTACTCCATTGGTTGCGTACGCATCCTGACTTGCGTGCTGGCGCCAAACCTGCTGTTCGCCGCGCACCAGGTCGGCCCCGCAAGGCGGAGCAAGTGTGGCGTACACGCGCGAAGCGTGTCGTCGTCACGACTGACCAAGAGGATGCGCGATGATCGAGATGATAGGCAAGCAGAGAATTACCAGACTCGCCACCGCGATTCTTCGCGGTGGCGGCGTCGTCGCGTTTCCGACCGCGATGGCCATGCTTCGTGAAAACAAGCAAGCGACTTCGCGCACACTCGAATGGCTGGTAAAGGCAGGCATGCTCCGAAAGATCCGAGTGCCCGGTGGCGGCCATGTCTGGATGTCCGAACGTACGCTCGTGCGCACGTACGATCCAAACGAAAAACCCGCGGTGTACAAGCTCAGTCGCCAAGCAGATCGATGGACTCCCGGCCCCACCTTCGACCACGACCAACTGGCCCTGCGTGTGCTGTTTTCACTGGCTGAACCGTGGGATCTGTTAACCGAGCATGAGATCCGCAGAACCGGGTGCTGGGAGGGTCGTGTTCCTGATGGAGTTCTTCGCTTGACTGACAGCTTCTTGCGGTGCGAGATTCTTGCTGAACTCGAGGTAGAAACAAGTCGCAAGACGGGCGCTGTCTACCGGCCAAACAGCACCCAAGGCGGGTGGGCGAAGCTTGCAGAAAAGCTGTACCGCGTTTGCCACGATTGGATCGGCGGGCGGCAGTCGACTAGCCTGGGCATGACAGATGCCACGCTGATCGTCGCGTCTCGTGCCCACGCCGACGCTATCCGCAAAAAGATCGCGGAAGTTGACCGCTGCCTGCAATCACCTGAAGAAAAATACGTGGAACGGGACAAGGAAGCTACGCTTTGGTACTACGCCGAGCTTCTAGCCGATGGAACCGTTGGGCAACCGGAGTTCGATTTGCTTGCGTAGTGGGCAATCCATAAAGGCAGCGGTCGCACAGGCCCGCCTTCGATCTTTACCGTCGCCGCACAGGCTGGCATAGCCGGCGCGGAAACGAATCTGCGCAGACCCCGCACAAGTTGATCACCCGGACCGGACGATCACGATCAACTTGCTGGCGTGCTGATCAACTTCCGGGTTCGACGCGAACCGGCCAATGGTGACGATCCGTTTCTGGACCCCAACTACGCGACACTGTACCCCGAATATTTTACGAAAAATCCTTCTTCTCCTTCCGGGCTTTGCTCTCCTGTCGCGTATAGAGAGACGGGCGCGAACATACACGCAGCTCCAAACTTTGCCGCATGTGCGACGCACTGCGATCTAATCTCATCCGGCAAAGTGGGCATGGTGTTCCGCTCAGTGAGAACAATGAAAAAGACGCGATGTTCGTCTTTTGATGCCACGATTTGCGGCACCTGTTCTGGATCGCGGTTCACGGCTTCGATTGTGTAACCCTC
The DNA here is from genome assembly GCA_028869725.1 of Alphaproteobacteria bacterium. Lineage (GTDB taxonomy): Bacteria > Pseudomonadota > Alphaproteobacteria > Micropepsales > Micropepsaceae > Rhizomicrobium. The sequence goes on from JAGWRJ010000424.1 coordinate 1,952, forward strand.
CTTGACGAGGGACCCCGTGACGACGCGGATCCCAAGCTCATGGTCTTTCTGACGATCGTCCTGCGATGGTGAATTCATCTTTGTCCCTCACGTGGTGACTCAGGTGGCATCGCGGGCAGTGAGGCGTTGCAAGGAGGCCACACGAGGCGTGATCCATCACGCCCCGTGTGGGGCTTCGCACGGTCCTAGAACACCGCATCCTCGGCGCCGAGCAGCTTTTCCGGAAGTGCCCGCACGGCCTTGGCGTGTGACCTGGCCGCCTGCATGGCGACTCCGACACCGCTCAAGCGTTCACAGCGGTTTTGAATGGCAAAGCAGATCACGAGGATCTGGCGCCGGATTTCCGCCGCGGCCTCAGGATCGCGCTGCCTGATGAGCAGGTAGGCCTTGTCGCCCACATCACGAAGCAGCCATTCGAGGAATCCGGCGCTGTCCGATGTGCCCGCGAAGTCCGCCGTAGGCTTGTCGTCGAGCCGAGGACGCATCCAGCGCAACAACAGTTGCGCCGCCACCTCCGGATCCTTGGGCGGAGCACCGAGAGCGAGGCCAGCGAGCATGGTGCTGTCCTCCAGGAACAACCCTTCTGCAGTCGTCATGTCAGTGGCCCTCCAATGCTTGAAGGTACTGCAGCGACTGCAAGGTTGCGTCGTGCAACGTGTTGAGGGTGCTGAGGCCGCAGGCGACTTGCACGATGGCCTCTTGAAGTTCGGCTTCGTCATCGCGGAAGCGCTCGACCAGATAGGCGCGTTGCGGCGCGGTCAGGCCGGCGACAAACTCGGTGTAGCGCCGGAAGCGCACGGCCCCGGGGTTGCCGGCCCCGAACGGGCCGGTATCGGTACGAACAATACTCATGGAATGTCTCCTCAAGGTAGGTGATGCCGCCTGGCTTGTCGCGGAGGAGACAAAGCGTTGCCAAGCCTGGCTCGCCGGCGGTGCCGGTGAGTTTCCGCTTTAGCAGCACTTGTATCCCGCCCTGCAAGCTGGAAGCTCAACTCGGCGGCAAAAGCTAGGTGGGTATGGGGATCGCGGGAATCAAGGGCGCGATCAATCGCCCCGTTGCGCCGTAACTATCCCTGGCCAATGTGCTTGCGCACGGCAGATTCAACGTTGAACGTTGAACGTTGAACGTTGAACGTTGAACGTTGAACGTTGAAC
>JAGWRJ010000425.1 GCA_028869725.1 Alphaproteobacteria bacterium
ACGACGGCATGCTCTATTCGCTGCCGTCGCGCGAAATCATCGCCGACTCCGTCGAGTACATGGCCAATGCCCATTGTGCCGACGCGCTGGTGTGCATCTCCAATTGCGACAAGATCACGCCCGGCATGCTGATGGCGGCGCTGCGGGTCAACATTCCGGCGGTGTTCGTTTCCGGCGGCCCGATGGAAGCGGGCAAGGTGGTGCTGGGGGGCAAGGAAGTCGCGCTCGATCTCGTCGATGCCATGGTGGCCGCCGCCGACGACAAGGTGAGCGACGAGGACGTGGCCACCATCGAACGTTCGGCCTGCCCCACCTGCGGTTCCTGCTCGGGCATGTTCACGGCCAATTCGATGAACTGCCTGACCGAAGCGCTGGGGCTGTCATTGCCGGGCAATGGTTCGATGCTGGCGACCCATGCCGATCGCGAGCGCCTATTCCGCGAGGCAGGTCACCTGATCGTGGACAACACCAAGCGCTATTACGAACAGGACGACGCGAGCGTGCTGCCGCGTTCCGTCGCCAGCTTCGCGGCCTTCGAGAACGCCATGAGCCTCGACATCGCCATGGGCGGCTCGACCAACACGGTGCTGCATCTGCTTGCCGCCGCGCATGAAGCGGGCGTCGATTTCACGATGGAGGATATCGACCGGCTGTCGCGCAAGGTGCCCTGCCTGTGCAAGGTCGCGCCATCGAGGCACGACGTCCATCTCGAAGACGTGCATCACGCCGGCGGCATCATGGCGATCCTCGGCGAGCTGGCGCGTGCGGAGCTGCTGACCACCGACGTGCCGACCGTGCACACCAAGACGCTGGCCGAGGCGCTGCAGCGCTGGGACGTGACGCAGACCAACAGCGAAAGCGTGCACGAATTCTATCGCGCCGCGCCGGGCGGCGTGCCGACACAGGTCGCCTTCAGCCAGAGCCGGCGCTGGGACGAGCTCGACCTCGACCGCGAGGCCGGCGTGATCCGCAATGTCGAACATGCCTTCTCGAAAGATGGCGGGCTGGCGATCCTCAAAGGCAATCTCGCCACAGACGGCTGCATCGTGAAGACGGCCGGCGTGGATGACAGCATCCTCACCTTCTCCGGCCCCGCGCGCGTGTTCGAAAGCCAGGACGCGTCCGTCTCCGCGATCCTCACGGGCAAGATCAATGCGGGCGATATCGTCGTCATCCGTTATGAAGGTCCGCGCGGCGGCCCCGGCATGCAGGAAATGCTTTATCCCACGAGCTATCTGAAATCGAAGGGCCTCGGCAAGGCCTGCGCGCTGATCACCGACGGGCGTTTCTCCGGGGGGACGAGTGGCCTCTCCATCGGCCATGTCTCGCCGGAAGCGGCCGAAGGCGGCCTGATCGGTCTGGTGGAAGACGGCGACACCATCGCGATCGACATTCCGAGCCGCTCGATCACGCTCAAGGTGGACGACGCCACAATCGCTGCCCGCCGCGAAGCGATGGAGGCCAAGGGAACGGGAGCGTGGAGGCCCGGCAAGCGCGAAAGGGAGGTCTCAAGCGCGTTGAAGGCCTATGCCGCCTTCACGACGAGTGCCGCACGCGGTGCTGTGCGGGACATCGGACGGAACAATACCTGACGCAATGCTCTTTTCAAATCATCGATCAGCCGCACAATGGACCGCATTCCCTTCCTGCCGGGAGTCTCTTTTGGCTACCTCAGACATCACCTTCGCAAGAGGAACGAACATCGTCATACGCGCCATGCGCAGATAGGTGACGCCCACGCAAAGGCCGCTAAGGGGTTGCAGATGGACATCCGGTCCTACGAGAGTGCCAAATTCGCATTGGCGGAGATCTTGCGATCAGCCTTGCCCGCAGCGAAAGCAGCCAGGCCAAATGAACCGTATCCTTTCGAAGACATCTTCTCCCGGCTTGCCGAGGATCGGTTCAATCTCGCCGTTGTTGGACAATTCAGCCGAGGAAAAACATCGCTGATGAATGCGATGCTTGGCACCGACCGCCTCCCCATGGGCATTGTTCCGCTGACATCCGTCATCACTGCCGTTCAATACGGACCGGTTGAGCGCGTCACGCTCGAATACAATGAACGACGATTGCCTAGCGAAATCCCACTCGACGACTTGACCCAATACGTGACGCAACGCCACAACCCAGGCAATGCGAAGGGAATACGATTGGCGCGGCTGGAGTTGCCGACGGAGCTCTTGCGCCGAGGCTTTCATCTCATCGACACACCCGGCCTGGGATCCGCGATCACCGCAAACACGCAAGCAACTCAGTCATTCCTGCCCTTAGCCGACGCAGTCATTCTGGTCACAAGCTACGATAGTCCGCTTTCCGAGGGCGACCTCATGCTTCTCGAGCACCTCTCTGCAAGGGACTTCAAGATATTCGTAGTCGTAAACAAGCAGGACCTCGCCAGTACGTCCGAGCGTGCGGAGGCCCTTGCACATGTGCGTGCTGCACTCCGCACCATCGACACAGATCGACAGATCGATGTTTTCTCAGTTTCCGCACGCGAGGGAATCGAGGCCCAGCGGTCAGGCAATGCCTTACAATTTTCCGAAAGCGGGCTGCCCCACTTCCTCGAAGGGCTCGTCTGCTTCCTCGTGGATGAAAAGCAGACAGTCTTTCTGCAACGAATTTGCGATCGTATGAGGCAACAGTTCGATGAACTTGGGGGTTGCCAACTCGCGCTGCAACGCCTGGATTTCTTTCAAGGTCAGTTTGCCATTTCCTCTCCGGAGCATGATCGACCTGCCACGTGGCGGCTTCACCCAACCCAGCGGACAACGTTCATGAGTTGCGCGGTATGCGCACAGATCGAGCGTGCTGTCTACAACTTCCTTGCTGAGTTTCAATATCAGATCAGCATCGATCAGACTCTCCAGAGCAAATTGGCGGAGCAAGGCGGTCTGTGTTCATTTCATACTTGGCAGTATGCGTCCCTGGCGAGCCCCCACGGTACCTGCCTAGGATTTCCACGCACCTTGGAGAGGGCGGCGAAGCGCATTCGCGAAGCTGGCAAAGAGTTCAGGCCGGAACATCCGGGCCCAATTCCGGCCCATTCGCCTTCGCGACCGAATTGTCTGGCCTGCCGCGTCCGCGACGATGCGGAGGGACATGCCGCTCGAGAGGCCGCGGGCACTGTCGAATCGTATACGAACAGCCCTCGACAGAGGATCCCCCACGTTTGCCTGCCCCACTTAGGAATTGTGGCTTCCTTCATAAGAAATGAAGAGGCTGCAAATGCATTCCTGACCACCCAAGCCGAATTGTACGAGCGTGTGGTCGAGGATATGCGGCGGTATGCCCTCAAGCGCGACGGCGTGAGAAAGACACTGCTGACCGCCGATGAGCTCGATGCGCATCTCAGGGGGATGCGAGCGCTCTGTGGACATCAGCGGGTGAGCTCACCAAGCCTGATATAGCAAGCAGCATACCCGTATCGTTAGGAACTCTACCCAGCGCACTCCATCGCCCTCTGATACTAAAGCCAGCCGGCAAGCGAACCCGCAATGAGAACGATGCCCAGCGAAAGGCGGTAAGCAACCAAAGGCCATGTCGAGAAGTGCTGGAGAAACCGCATCAGGCCCCAAATCGCAAGGAATGATGATGCACTCGAAACCACCAGGCCAAGACCGAGCATCAACCATCCGCCGGAAGGAAGTCCGAATTGGGCCAGCTCCCATATCTCGTGGGCGCCCGCAGCGGCGATCGCCGGAATGCCCAGAAGAAAGGACACCCGCGCCGCCTCGGCGCGCGCAAAGCCCAAGCTAAGCGCTGCCGTGAACGTCGATCCCGATCGAGAGACGCCGGGAATGAGGGCGCCCACCTGGGCGAGTCCGATCAGCAGGCCATCGCGCAGCGTTACGTCGTCGGTGTGCCGCCGATGCGTTGCGAGCCGCTCGGCGAGGGCAAGCAACCCTCCCATTACCAGACACGCGATTCCGATCACCATTGGGGCACGGAGCACCGAGCCGCAGGCATTCAACGTCTTCGAAAGTGCCAAACCCGCAAAGACGATCGGCACCGTCGCGATAATGACGGCGACAGCAAGTCGAAGCTCGACATCCGTCCACACCCTTCCTCGAATCGCCCGAACAGAGCCGATCACGGAGCGCTCGACGTCTTTCCAGAAATACGCAATGACGGCCGCGAGGGCAGCAAGCTGCATCGCCGCCGAAAAAGCGGACCCCGGGACTGGCCAGCCCAAAAAAGCCGGAATTGCCCGAAGATGGGCCGTCGACGAGATCGGCAGCAGCTCACTGATGCCCTGCACAACACCTAAAAATGCCACTTTGAGCGGACCAAGCGCAACAAACCCGGTATCGATCGGGCCACAATGCCCATGTGCCGCTGCGGCGGCCAGCGCATTGGAAGACGTCATGACTTCATAATCCAAGCCCTTGGATGCTCACATAAGGGCGCCTTGCGAAATTGCAGCCGTATGCTGATGTTCCTTGAGACAAGTGTCGTCACCGGACCGCGATTTGCAACATCTTACCTTGCAACGACGCGGCAACCATAGCAATTCCGTCACATTCGCAAGCAATACTGCACAAAACAATTCCATCACCGATCAATTGCACCTCCCGGCGCCCTTTCATCCCTTTCGCGTCCCTTCTGCGGGATCTCATATGCGAACCATATGCCGCCACGCAATTCTCGCATTTGCCGCGATCGTCATCGCGGCGCCGGCTTACGGTAAAGCACTGCCCTCCAATGTTCTGCTCGGTGAGAACGGTGCCGTCATCGCTCGTACGCTTACAAATGGCCGCACCTGTCCGAAGATTGCGATTGACGGTAATAAAAAGCGGATGTCGCTCAGGGTTCCGCCGGAGACTCTCCCGCTTCGTCCGACGCAATCCGCACCGAAATACTCCAAGCCTTCGGTATTCCCGGTTTCGGTGTGCGAAACAGTAGTCCCCGATGCCGCAAGATATGTGAGCGTCGATGGGCAATCGCTTCCAATCCCTCCGCACCAGATCAATCGGATTGTCGTCATCGGTGACACCGGTTGCCGCTTGAAGGCAAGCGACAAGGCTTACCAGGCCTGCAATGATCCGAGCCGATATCCCTTCGCCGAAATCGCGGCGCATGCCGCCGCCTGGAAGCCCGACATCGTCATACATGTCGGTGATTACCTCTACCGGGAAAACCCTTGCCCAAAGTACTATCGCGGCTGTGAAGGCTCTCCCTGGGGGTATGGCTGGGATTCCTGGCAGGCGGACTTCTTCGCACCGGGAAAAATACTTCTCCATAGTGCTCCATTTATTTTCGTGCGCGGCAATCACGAGGATTGCATCCGGGCGGGGCAAGGCTGGTGGCGCTTTCTCGATCCCCATCCCTTTGTTCAAGGGCGCGACTGCAACGATCCAAGACAAGATGTCGCAAACGACTATAGTAGGCCGTTCCGCGTGCCACTCGGCGGCGGCGCGCAGGTGGTCGTGCTCGACTTGGCTTTCGCGCCATACAAGGCATTGGCGTCATCAGATCCTCGATCGGCACAACTCGATGACGCCTACGGCATGCTCGACAAATTTGCCAAGGACGCATCATTTACGTTCGTGGCAACACATAAGCCGATTTTGGGCTTTGCAACGGATTCCTCTGGGCAGACACTTTTTCCCGGCAATCAGGCGATCCAGCACGCCTTCGCCGCTTACAACCCTATGCTGCTACCGCGTGGCGTGATTGTATTGCTCGCGGGGCATGTCCACCTCTGGGAGCAAGTCAGCTTTTCTACGCCGTATCCGACACAGTTTGTGGCCGGATTCTCGGGAACCGAAGAGGAGCCGGTGCCGCTTGCAGCGATTTTGCCGGCCAATGCCAGCCATGCGCCTGGAGTCGTTGTGAAGAGGTTCAGTTCGTGGAGCGACGGCTTCGGCTATATGACATTGGAGCGACAGGGTTCCAACCACTGGCTCGCGACCGTCTGGGACCGACACGGCGTGCCTGTCAATCGCTGCCAGATCCGAGGCCGCCGGTCCCGTTGCGCCCGCTCGTATATATGGTGAGCCCGATCCGGTGTCGTTAACGTCTCCGGCCGGAAGGTACCCTATTGTAGCCCCCCGCCCGCGTGCCGATCATGCGAGGTTGCCCGGTTGAGCGCGATGACGAATTCAACTATCCTACGGCTTGGCGATGGGGTTCGCCGTAACCGCTCATCCGAGCTGATGACTCCTGGAACCTGGACACCGGGAGCCACGTGCCATGCGCGCGCGTTTGCCAGACCTTGTGCGGAGCCAGGAAGGGTTCCTTCGCCACTCCCTTCCCGTCACGCCGTTTCGCTGCCGAGGCCGAACTGACCGCCTCGCCCCTCGCCGTTGTCGAGGCGCGCTCAAGTGATTTTCGGCAGCATCCTCTTCCCGAACGAAAACGAACGCCAGAACGAGGACACCGTTCGCGAACCGCAATGCTTTAAGGACTTGAATCTGAACTTCGCCGTCGCCGCCATCATCGCGGGGAAGGAGGAATATAACCTTCGGCCGTTCTTCTCGATGCCCTTGTCG
>JAGWRJ010000426.1 GCA_028869725.1 Alphaproteobacteria bacterium
CGCGCCTGCGCTGGCCGGTAATCTGCGGCGCGAACACCGATGGAATGGCGTCGACACCGGGATGGTCCTGCGCCCATCGCGCGTGCGCAGTCTGCAGAAACGCAACAAACTCGGAATCGTGAACCCGCAGGGCTGGTGCGAGGCCGTAATCCGTCGGCTCGACAATGGGCCCCAGCTTGCGGTCAGCGATGCGCCGGCGAACCGCCTCAACACGCGCAGGCACTTCCACCGCCGGCGTCATGCGGCCGGCTTCGAATTCTTCCTGAGGAACATGCGCGGTATGGCCCGCGGTGTAGAAGGTTTTCATGCACTCAGCATGCCGTCAACGCGGCACTGGACTCAAGCGCTTGCGAGCACAATCGCGCCGAACGCGATAACTGCTGCCGCAAGCCAGCGCCGCAGGCCCATCCGTTCGCGCAGAAAGATCACGGCAAGCGTCGTCCCGAACAGAACGCTGGTTTCGCGCAAGGCTGCCAGTCGGGCGGTGGCCCCCAGGCGGTAGGCGAGGAGTGCCCCCCCATAACTTGCTATGGCCAGCACGCCAAACAGTGGCGCCATGCGGACCTGCCGAAGGGCTGAAAGGAGTACGGCGTGGCCCCGGGCAGCTGGTGCAACCACGAGGATTGCCGCGCCATAGACGATGAAAAACCAGCAAACATAGACAAAGGGATCGTGTACCGCTCGCACGCCTGTGGCATCGATCAGCGTATAGACACCGATGCTGCCTCCCGTGGCGAGCGCGTAGATGATGCCCGAGGACACCCCCCGGGATCTGCGGTGGGACCAGCCAAGGCCAGCCACCCCTGCACAGACACAGGCAATACCCAGGATCTCATACCCTCCGAGCGGCTGCCTGAGCACGAAAAAGACGCCAACGGCGGTAAAGAGCGGTCCACTACCACGGGCTACCGGATAGGCCACCGAAAACGCTGCATTTTCATAAGAGCTGACGAGCAGAAACTCGTAAACGCCATGAACGAAGGCGGTCGCACACAGTAGCTTCACGGCCAGGCCATGCGGCAGGGGCAACAAAATCACCGTCGGCGCCATCAGTACGGCCGAACTGGCGCCAATCAGGAGACGGACTGCAAATTTGTCATCTGCCTGTTTGGTCAGAAGGTTGACGACAGCGTGAATGAATGCAGACAGGAGGATAAGAAACAGCGCCGACATGCTTGAATTTGCCGCCCGTCTCGGAAAGGCTTTGAGTCGCAGCCAAGCACGAAGCGGGCGGAAAGACGATGGCGGAATTTCTCAATGCGGACCTGATTGGCATCCCAGGTGGAGCGGCGCGGCTGCAGACACCGGCCCTGATCGTCGATCTCGAGATCCTCGAGGCCAATATTGCGGCCATGGCCGAGTATGCGGCCCGTCGCGGTGTCGCCTTGCGGCCGCATGCCAAGACACACAAATGCGTGGAGATATCAAAACGCCAGATGGCAGCGGGAGCCCATGGTGTCTGCGTGGCCAAGCTCGGAGAGGCGGAGGCCCAGGCCGACGGTGGCATCGATTCGATACTCATAACCTCGCCCGTAGTCAGCGACGCCGGCATCGGGCGTCTTATGGCGCTCAATGCTCGGCTGCGGGAACTGATTGTGGTCTGCGACAATCCTGAGGTCGCCACGCGCCTCGACGCGGCGGCATGTGGCACGGGCAAGCCATTGAAGGTGCTGATCGATATTGATCCTGGTCTGGGACGAACTGGTGTCGTACCCGGTGAGAAAGCCTGCGAACTGGCTCGCCGCGTGGCAACGGCGCCGGGCCTCGAATACGTGGGTCTGCAATGTTACGCCGGACAGGTGCAGCATCTGGAATCGGCTAACGAACGACGCACCGCGTCACTTTCGGCGCTCGCCGAACTCAGGGCGTTACGGGACACGCTGTGCGAACTGGGGCTGCCGCCCAGGATCGTGTCTGGTGGCGGCACTGGAACTTTCGATATTGATCCGGACGCAGGTACGCTCACCGAACTGCAGGTGGGCTCGTATGTTTTCATGGATCGCCAGTACAATGACGTCTGGCATAAGAGCGGCAGTCGTGCGCCTTTTGCCACCTCACTTTTTGTGCAGACGACCATAATCAGCGCCAATCGGGACGGTCTCGCCACAACCGACGCCGGCTATAAATCGTTTGCCACCGACGCGGGCGCACCCCAGATCATTGCCGGTGCGCCCCAGGGAGCAACCTATTTCTTTTTTGGCGACGAGCAGGGCGGCATACTTTACTCGGGCACAGTGAAGCTCGTTCCCGGTCAGGCAGTTGGCTGCATCGTACCGCACTGCGATCCGACCGTGAATCTTTATGACTGTCTTCACGCGGTTCGCGGCGACACGCTGGAGGCCATCTGGCGCATCGAGGGGCGCGGCCGGTCTGCCTAAATTCCGGGCACCGTGACAAAGCGTGGTTCCATCTTGACCCTGAGCCTCCCATTCATTTCGGGTTCAGGTGAGACAGCCAAAATTGCCTCTCGATGGGCTGAGGCAGGAGGAACCAATGAAGATGTTAGCGAGGCTTGCCTGCAGTGTCGCGTTGGCGGGAGCTGTCTTCGTAGCAGCTGCGGCGCCGGCCGCTGCCGGCTGGGGCATTTCGATCGGTGTCGGTCAGCCGGTTTACGGATATGGCTACGCCTATGGACCGGGGTACGCCTATGGCCCGCCTAGATGCGGTGGCTACTACGGTTACTATTATTACGGTCAGCCCTATTGCGGCTATGACGTCTATAACGGCCCGGTTTACTGGGACGGGTACTGGTATCAGGGACCAATCTACTATCGATGGTATGGAGGCCAGCGTCTGTTCTGGCTGAACGGTGCATGGCATGACTGGGATCGTGCCGGATGGGAGGGCTGGCACGGCCAGCGCTTCCATGATTGGAACCGTGATGGAGGGCCGTGGCATGGAGGTCGTGAGGGCTGGCATGGCGACCGTGGCGACTGGCATGGCGACCGTGGCGGCTGGCATGGCGACCATCGCGCCTGGCACGGCGATCGCGATCACCATCATTGATCGGCAGGTACCTTAGGCAGCGGGGCGGGCGCGACGTTTTCGCGCGCGCCGTGCTGCACCGGTCCGGACGCTGTTTAGGGCGAGACGCGTGCCACGTCACGCGACAACCGGAATGTCATCTGGCCTTGCCCTGTGCTTTAATTGTTGGAAGGGGTGGTGTTTCTGAACGAAGATGTCGCGTGATCAGTTTCGTAGCGTATGTCTTTGATCACCTTGCGTTGTTTGCTAGTTTGCCGGCGATTTTTAAAGGCATTGCGCATGGCCCGGCAGCGCCTCACACCGAACGATCTGGACGCGTTCTGGTTACCTTTCACGCCTAACCGGCATTTCAAAAAAGAGCCGCGTCTGCTCGTTCGTGCACGCGGATTGCACTACTACGATGCGAAGGGGCGGGCGCTTTTGGATGCCTGCTCCGGTCTTTGGTGCGTTAACGCCGGTCACGGCCGCGACACCATCGCTGCAGCCGTTGCTGAAGCGGCACGGGAACTCGACTTCGCTCCCAGCTTTCAGTTTGCGCATCCGGACGCATTCCATTTGGCGCAGCGTCTGACTGCAATGGCGCCTGATGGACTGGATCACGTATTCTTTGTTAATTCGGGTTCGGAGGCTGCCGACTCAGCGCTCAAGCTGGCGCGCGCCTATCACGTCAAGCGAGGTGAGGGGCAACGCTTCCGCCTGATTGGTCGCTCTAAGGGCTATCATGGCGTTACGTTTGGTGGGCTATCGGTCGGCGGCATCGCCAATAACCGTAAGCCTTACGGACCGCTGCTTCCCGGTACGGATGACCATCTTCCGTTGCCCTACGATCCCGCACACATGGCCTTTACGCGGGGCGAACCTCAGGAGGGGGCAAGCTATGCGCAGGCCTTGCGCGATCTCGTCAACCTGCACGGGGCGGAGACCATCGCCGCGGTTATCGTAGAACCGATGGCCGGATCTGCCGGAGTATTTGCGAGCCCATCCGGCTATCTGAAAGAATTGCGCGCGCTGTGCGACCAGTACGGGATCCTGCTCATCTTCGATGAGGTAATTACCGGATTTGGTCGCCTTGGCTTCGGGTTTGCCGCCGAGCGCTATGGTGTAACCCCGGATATCATCACCTTCGCCAAGGGCGTCACCAATGGCGTGGTGCCCATGGGTGGCATGATTGTTGCCCAAACTTTATACGACGCCTTCATGGATGGTCCTGAGCACAGCATCGAGTTCGTTCACGGTCATACCTATTCGGCCCATCCTCTGGCCTGCGCGGCGGCACTCGCCACACTCGATATCTATCGTGATGAGGACTTGTTCGCGCGGGCACGCACCCTCGCGCCGGTTCTCGAAGAGGCGGTGCACGACCTGAAAGACGCCCCGGGCGTTATCGACATTCGCAATGTCGGACTGGCGGCCGCCATCGACCTTGAGCCTGATCCCAAGGCGCCCGGTCGACGCGGATATGACGTCATGAGACGCGCTTTTCACGAGCACGATGTGGTTGTGCGGGTTTCCGGTGACACGATTGCCCTGGCGCCGGCTTTGGTCGCGGAAGCACAGGACATCGTCGAGATGACCCGCAGGCTCGCGGCCGCGCTCAGCCAGCTGACCTGAACCTTCAATAAGAGGACTGCCATGCGCATCGGTGTACCGAAAGAAATTAAGAACCATGAATATCGGGTCGGAATGACTCCTGCAGCTGTGCGCGAACTGGCGGCGCACGGTCACGAGGTGGTGATTGAGACCATGGCCGGAGAGGCCATCGGCCTGCATGACGAACTCTACGTGAAGGCTGGTGCGAAGATACTGCCCTCGGCAGAGGAGGTATTTGCACGCGCCGACATGATCGTGAAGGTCAAGGAACCACAGCCCGCAGAAATCAAGCGCCTGCGCAAGGATCAGACCCTCTTCACCTATCTGCATCTAGCGCCGGATCCCGACCAGACTCAGGGTCTGCTCAAATCGGGTGCCATCTGTATCGCCTACGAAACCGTTACGGATTCGCGTGGCGGGCTGCCGCTTCTTGCCCCTATGAGTGAAGTAGCCGGACGTATGTCGATACAGGCCGGCGCACATTGTCTGGAAATTGCCCAGGGTGGTCGTGGTCAGCTTCTGGGCGGAGTGCCCGGTGTGCCGGCAGCCAAGGTGGTGGTGCTTGGAGGTGGCGTGGTCGGCACTAATGCAGCCCGCATGGCCATGGGACTTGAAGCACATGTCGTGGTGCTCGATGTCTCACTTGGTCGATTGAAGGAACTCGACGAACAGTTCGGTTCACGCATGCAAACCCTGTTTTCGACGATCGATGCCATCGAGGAGCAGGTGGTCAGTGCAGATCTTGTGATCGGCGGTGTGCTGTTGCCGGGGGCGGCGGCACCAAAGCTTATCAGGGAGTCGATGGTCAGGCAGATGAAGAAGGGGTCGGTGATCGTCGATGTGGCGATCGATCAGGGCGGGTGCGCTGAGACCAGCCACGCCACCACACATGCTGACCCGACCTACATCATGCATGACGTCGTGCACTATTGTGTCGCGAACATGCCTGGAGCAGTGGCCCGTACTTCGACCTTTGCACTCAACAATGCAACGCTGCCATTCATCCTGGCATTGGCACAATTGGGTCCAGAGGCCGCGATGAGGCAGAACCCACATCTGCGCGCCGGGCTAAACGCCTATCATGGCACGCTCACCTATGGCGCTGTTGCTGAGGCGCAGAAGCTGCCCTTCGAGACTGCCGAAAAGGTCCTTGGAATTTAAGTCTGCAGCCGCCGCGCCGCCTGCAGGCGGCACGGCGGCTACCGGATCATTGTCGTGAGCGCCTCAACCGCGCGCCTTCGAGTGGTTGAGGTAGACATAGATGGCGCTTACCTCTGCCGTCGAAAGTTCATGAAAGCGGCTGCGGATCAATGGGGTCATGTGCGGAGTACCGTGCCCAAGCTGACCTACGCCGGTGCGGAAGAACGATTCAAACGCAGCCAGAGTATAGTGTTTGATGGCAAAGCGCAGATCCGGGGAATCCTGTTCCGCCTCTCCCGAAAGATGCCGCCCGTGACAGGCTGAGCATTGGGTATGCGTCAGATACCGGCCCAGTGCCATCGGCGCGACGGGCGTGTGCAATGGGCCGCGTTCAGACGGCTGAAGGTCTGCAGCTGCAGCAGGGATCAGCCCGGTGGCCAGCATGGCCTTGCCGATCAGACCCCACTGGGTCTTGCCCGCTGTTCCAGCTTTGCTCGGCACTGACTGGAGGTACGCGATCATAGCTGCGACATCTGCATCTGACTCACGCAGAAAGCGCTGGGCCGGCATCGACACCACAGAGGTGCCATCGGGTTTGACACCGTAGCGGAGGGCAGATGCGAGCTGCCGCGTCGACAGACGGTGGGCAAGCACGGTCAGGTTGGGCGCAACGAGGCGTGTGCCGAGCCAGCCGGTGAGAACCACGTGGCCGGTATTACCGGCGCCATGGCAGGCCGAGCAGCCGTTGATCCGTACCAGTCGTTGCCCTTCAGCGATCATTTGTGGTGCGGGAGCAATGGCCAGAGGACGCTGGGGCTGGGCATAAACATGGGTCAGCACTGCCTGCGACCCCACTTCGATTCGCCAGATGCCAACTGCAGCCAGCGCCACGATGACCAGGCCCAAGGCCCACTTTATCCGAGAACGCACACTCCGGCTCCTTCGCGAACGGCGCGCGACCTTAACTGATGGCAAGGGTTGCGCGCAGTGAAGCGATTGTCATGCGGGCGTCAGATCGTCGCTCCGCCGTCGCAGACAATCACCTGGCCTGTCGTAAAGGAACCCGCCCGAGAGGCGAGGAACACGGCCGCACCGGCAATCTCGTCGGGCTCACCAATCCGGCGCAGGGGGGCGCCCGACGTAGACCGTTTGAGCGTCTCGGGATTTTCCCACAGAGCGCGAGCAAAATCGGTTTTTATCAGGCCCGGGGCAATGCAGTTGGCCCGAATGTTGTGTGGCCCGTACTCGACGGCGATATTCCGGGCAAGCTGCATGTCCGCAGCCTTGGAAATGCAGTAGGCGCCAATCACTGGCGACCCACGCAATCCACCAATTGACGAGACGATGATGATCGAACCGTCCTTGCGCTCCATCATTTCCGGGATCACCATCTGGCACAGCCAGTGATTGGACCGGATGTTGGCGCCCATGATCTTGTCAAAGGCCTCGTCTGGAATATCGAGACTCGATCCGTAATAGGGGTTGAGTGCCGCATTACAGACGAGGACGTCGATCTTGCCCCATTTGGCACGGGTTCGGGCAACCAGTGCTTCGAGCTGCTCCTTGTAATTGATGTTCGCCGCAATCGGAATTGCGACCTCCGTGCCACGTTCGCGGTTGATCGCCTCGGCGACCTTCAAGCAGGCATCCTCCTTGCGGCTCGACACCACCACTTTTGCACCGTGCTCGGCCAGACGATGAACGATCGCCTCGCCAATGCCTTTGGTCGATCCGGTCACGAGTGCGACCTTTCCGCTCAGGTCGAAGAGGTTCATGAGGTTCCCCAGTTCTTGAAAATTGCGATCAGGCAGGGATGTTAGCCTGCCGGGGGCGACCGACAAAGTGTGCTTTGCGCACAGCCTGTGTGCAGGCGCGCCGCTCTATCCGGCGGAACCCGGGCCGGTGCCCAGCCCGGCCGACGCCGGAATCGCGAAAGCGGGCCCGCGCCGGCAAGCTTTGGCTGGGGGACCGGGCCCGGATGCCTAGCGCAGGGCGTCCGCGATCGCTGTCAGGATGGTTTGGTCCTCCGGCTCGGTGCGGGAGCCGAAGGTGCCGGCGATCTGGCCGTCACGCCCGAACAGATATTTGTGGAAATTCCACTTCGGCGTGGCGGCATCGCCAAGCTCCGTGGCCACCCAGCGATAAAGCGGATGAGCGTCTGCGCCCACCACATGCTCCTTCGCCGTCATCGGAAAGTCGACGGCAAATCGGCTCTCGCAGAATTGTCTGATCTCAGCCTCACTGCCCGGTTCCTGCCCGCCAAAGTCATTACAGGGCACACCAAGGACGATCAGCCCCGTCTCCCTTCTGTCCCGCCACAGCCGCTGC